>JANLOZ010000031.1:0-16583 GCA_031366845.1 Novosphingobium sp.
ACCAGCGTCACCGGATTGGCCCTCGCCCGCGTGCCGAACAGCGCCAGGCCGCCTGCGACATCGGCACCGATCATCAGCCCCGACAGATAACTTGCCGCATCTGCCTCTGCCATATGGCCGAGCACCTGCAAGGTTCGCACCGAGAACAGCAGACTGGCCATTCCGCCCTCAGCCTTGTCAATCGCCAGGCTAACCCCGCGATCAAAGGCTTCGCCGGGCGCTGGAGGGGTGGCGGCGGCGGTCAGCAGGATGGTGTTACCCGATATCGCGGCATAGAGCTCGCCGGTCATCGCCGTGTGAAATGCGGTGATCGCCCCGCCCTCAAGCCAAACCCATTTGTTGTGGGTTCCCGGCAGGACACAGAGCCCATCTGCCGCCCTGCCGCTTGCATGGAGCCCGGCAAGCTGCGTTTCCTCTCCGCGCATCAAATCGGGCTGGCCGAGCGTGTTCACGCCTGACACCCCCAGCACAATCGCCATTTCGCGTCCCTGCTCTGCAAACCGTAGCGCATTTTCTCCGCCGCAATCGAGCTTTGCGGGCAGCGAACGAAACGGCCCTTCGCGCCAGCCGATATTCGCGCCAACCGTGCCACAGAGCACCGCAGGAACATCCGCCGGCCAGGCTGCTGTCGCCTTGGCGAATTCATCAGGAAACCGCCCGGTGCCCCGTAAGGGTGCGACGCCTGGGCCAGTCGATTGCGCCAGAACGGTGCCCTCGGCGTCGCACAGCCAGAACCGGGCATTGGTCGTGCCCCAATCGCCCGCGATAAATGCGGCCTCGCCAGCCATGTTCTGCTCCCCAAATTCACCTGATCAGCGATAGTCTCGGCAATGCTATCGCTGGACATTCGCGCGCTGACAAATGAATAGGAATGCATAAACGGGGGATTCGGCGGGGTATGCGGCAGCAAAGGGTGACAAGTTTTGACGTGGCGGCGCGCGCAGGAGTCAGCCAGTCAACGGTATCGCGCGCGCTCACCGGTGATCCGGTGGTCAGCGAAGCGACCCGCAGCCGCGTGGTTGAGGCTGCGCGCGAGCTCAATTATCATGTTGACGAGAACGCCGCGCGGCTGCGCACGGGCAAAACCGGAACACTGGCGGTGGTGGTCATCTGCCGACCGGGTGAACTGCGCAAGGACGTCAACCCGTTCTACTATTCGTTGCTCGGATCGATCTGCGCGGCGGCCTCGGCCAAGGACTTTGAAACGCTGGTATCGTTTCAGGATGTGCCCGAAAGTCTTTGGGGGCTCTACGAAGAACAGCGCAAGGCTGACGGGCTGATCATCATCGGCAGCACCGCCAACCGCGAGGCCTGGGACTATTTCCGTTCGCTCCACGATTCAGGCGCGCATCTGGTCTGCTGGGGATCGCCCTATGATGATTTCGACTGGATCCGCAGTGACAACCACGCGGGCGCGCGGCTGGCAACGAACCATCTGATCGAACGCGGGTACAAACGCATCGTCTATATCGGCACCGAACATTCGCCGCAGCGCCAGTTCAAGGAACGCTGGGACGGCTTTGCCGAGCGCATGCGCGCAGCCGGGCTCGAACCCAAGCTCGCCGAAATTGATGAGCGTCTTTCGCGCGAGGAACAGGGGCGTGAAGCTGTGCAGGCGCTGGCAGGAGCGGGCTGGCCCTGTGATGCGCTGTTTGCCGCCTGCGATGAGATTGCGCTGGGCGCGCTCGAGGAACTGCGCCACCTCGGCAAGCACGTGCCGCAAGAAATCGGTCTGATCGGGTTCGACGGAAACCGCGCAGGCGCACATTCCTCGCCGCCGCTGACCTCGATCGAACCCGATTTTGAATCGGCGGGGGACATGCTGGTCGAGAAGCTTCTCGGGCTGATCGCTGGCGAACCGCAGGACCAGCAGCGGGTGGCTGTGCGCCTGCTCGAACGGGAATCGACGCGGCGGGGTTAGAGCGTTTTGCGCAATAGTCGGCACACCGGCCATGGCTGCGAATTCGAACGCTGGATGATCAATCAGCCAGGGGGGCCCCTCCAACAAGAGCAGATTCAACCAAAATTGACTGGCGGCGCGCAATTCAGCCGCACAAATTGGTGCGATTTCAGTGCCTCAGAAACGGAAAATCCCGCCGTTGAAGGCGGGATATCCTGAATTTGGGTGCTGCGACCCACCTTGTCGTTAACTAGAACGACGATCTTATCGAACCGATTCGCAATGGTTAATGCCCCCGAAGGAATCGGCCTAAACCATTGAATTCAAATCAATCGATGAACCAGTACTTGAAAAGCGCGAGCATGTCTGAAATCCCCATATCCAGGTGACAGTGACCCCTGAATATGGTGAATTTGCTTGGTTAACAAGGGGTAAATTCAGGCGACCCGCTGTTTGTCGCCTTCGCTCAGCATCTTGCTGAACTCCTCGAAGCGCACCGGCCTGCCGATGAAATAGCCCTGCGCGATGTCGCAATCGAGATGGCGCAACACCTCGAGCGTCGCGCCGTCTTCCACCCCTTCGGCCACTACCGATTGCCCCAGAGCATGTCCGAGCTGGATCACGGAACTGACAATTGCGCGGTCGCGCTGATCGGTGGTGATGTTCATGATGAACCGCCGGTCGAGCTTGATTTCGTCACTGGGGATTTCGGAAAGGTAGGAAAGACTGGCCTGACCGGTGCCGAAATCGTCAATCGAAAGGCTGAATCCCATGGCGCGCAGGCTCGCGAGATTCTTCTTTGCCATCGCGCGATTGGTCATCGAGAACGTCTCGGTCACTTCAAATGTCAGCTTTGAACAGTCAAACTGGTGGCGGCGGACTATCGCCGCGATATCTGCAATCAGGCTGGGCTGATCGACCATCCACGCCGACAGGTTGACGCTCAGTTGAACCGGCCGGAACCGCGATTCGAGCGCATCGTTGGCGATGATCGCCTGTTCGAGCACCCAATAGGTTATCGCATCGATGCGGCCGGCGCGCTCAGCCTGCAGAATGAACGAATCGGGCGGGATCGCCCCGCGTTCGGGATCGGTCCAGCGGATCAGCGTTTCGGCGCTGTTGATGCTGCCGGTGCGCAGGTCGTACTGCGGCTGGAAGGCCAGCCAGATGTCGCCATTGTGCAGGGCATTGTCGATGCGCGCGTGGAGCGACAGCTCCCACGTGGTTTCGGCGAGACGCTGGCTGCCAAATTCCTCGTAAAGCTTGAGCCGGGCCTCGGCTTCTGACGCGCAGACGATGGCTGACTTGATGCGGCTGAGCGGTTTGCTGCTGCCGTTACGGTCAAGGCCAAAGTGAACATTGGTATCAAGGATATGTCCGGCAATCATCAGCGGTGCCGAGAACAGCGCGCGCAGCCCTTCAAGCTGGGCGATAAGCGCCTCGGTGGTAAACGGCTGGACCAGCCAGACAAAATGGCCATTGCCGTTATCATAAATGATCGAATCGTTCGCAGTTACCGCGATCCGCCGGGCAATCTGCCGCGCGCAGTCGCCATGAAGTTCGCGCGGCAGGCTCGCAAGCATCTGTTCGAATTGGCTGACGCGCAAGGCAACCACATCGATCCCCGCAGGGATCCCTGTCGCCGCCAGCGCCTCAATATTCGGAAGACCCGAAGACGCACTTGTAAGCTGCACATCGCGCCGCCAGTTGGCCCACAATTGCATCGGCACGAAGACTGCCGAAGCGACGATGACTGATCCGACACTTGTTACATAACCAAAGCTCATCAGAACGCCGGGGCCAAAGACAAGCGACAGAAAGAATGTGACGGTCGCAGCGATGCGCGTCGATTTGTTGCGCAATTTGCGGTAGAACAGAACCATTGCGACGAAAACAAGCAGGAACGGATCACCGCCGACATCGACGGTGGAGAATTTTGACAGCCCAGTCGCGCTGGAAATGTCGGCGATCGCCCCTGGCACTGGCCCATGGCCAAAATACGCGACCGCTGAACCAAGATTTGTATTGGTGCGTGTGACGAACAAATCGCGATTGGCAAACGAAGAAGCCGGCGCGCTACCCGAAAGTATGTCATCAGCACCAAGTACCGGTACGCTCGATGGGTCGAGTCGGTAATAGGGATGCACCATCTGATCGGACATGACCGATGCACGATCAATCCTTGCTGCGGCTGGAATCAGATGTCCGCCATATTCCATAGCCGGCGGCGATTTCAGCGCCACGTTGAACATGTTCAAAAACCAGGCAGAGGCTGTGATCTGCGTAGAGGCCGGCGGCTGGAAGCTCTGCTTTGGAATTGTTTGCAGGCCTGGATGTTTGCCGCGTTCGCCGCGCGCCACCATGATAATGTGATCACCGCCACGGGCAATCGCGGCTTGCAGCGCTTTGTCGCCGTCTTTGTCCGATCCCGCTGCCACCGGGAAATCAAGGAAAATGCGGTGCGGCTTGGAGGCGATCAATTTGTCGAGCAATTCGGCCTGGCGCTCGGTTGAAGCACCCACCTGTGTCTGAATGCTTGGTTCACCGTTATCCAGCGATACGACAGCATAAGTTGGCGGCGCTACCTGCGCATCAAACTTGTACCAGAAGTTCCAGTAAACATGCCCGATATCGCGCGCGTCTCCTGTCAGAGCCGCAACAAGTGCGAGCAGCACTGAAATCAGCAAGGGTGACTTCAAGGAATTGCGCATCGAAATGGAACCGAGGTCTCCTGTTACGACGTTTTCCTAGCATCGCGGTGGTAAAGGAGGCGTTAAGGTCTGGCTGGAAGCGCAGGCTTTGACCGGGGGGAAATCAGACCCAGAGAAATCAAATACCTAGTAAGTTGATCGACTTATCCAGCATCAGCAGTTGCCACAAGATACGTGAGTTGTCGGCCATGCCGGAAATGTGATTTTCCGCCAGTGATCGCAATTCCGGTCGGCTGAACCAGCCGGTCCGCGCCAGTGTCGCGCTATCAGAAATACCACGAGCCGCGCCAGCCAATGGTCCGCGAAACCACTGTGCGATTGGCGTGACAAAACCCTGCTTCGGGCGGAACAGAACTTCGTCGGGCAGGTAACGCTTCATCGCCTTCTTGAGCAACCATTTGCCCTGAGCACCTCGAATTCGAAGCGATTCCGGCAAAGTGGCAGCAAATTCGATCAGCCGATGATCGAGCAGCGGTTCGCGCGCTTCAAGGCTCACCGCCATAGACGTGCGATCAACTTTGGTGAGGATATCGCCCGGCAGCCAGAACTTGAGATCAGCATATTGCGCCTTGTCGAGCCCCGAGCGCGCCGGTGCATCGCGCATCAGCGCCACCAGCTCGTGCTCGGCTCGATAATCACCGCGCAGCGCGATGAAATCGGGGGAATAGAGCCGGTCGCGCTGCGCAGGCGTGGTCACCGAGAGCGACCGCGCATAGCCCTCCTCGCTCGACGCCGCGAGCGAGAGCAGCGTCGATTTTGCTCGCAACATTCGCGGTGCCCAATCGGCCTTGGGGTAGATTGCCCCCAGACCGCCGAACAACGGACCGCGGATCGCCTGCGGAAGAACCCGGCGCGCCTTGTCCTCGCTCCACTGGAAGCGGTGACGGCGGTATCCGGCAAAGGCCTCGTCCGCGCCGTCGCCCGAAAGCGCCACAGTCACTGTCTCGCGCGCCAACTGGCTAACCCGCCAGGTTGGCAAAGCAGAGGCGTCGGCGAAGGGTTCATCGAACATCGCGGCGAGTTGGTCCGCCGCCTCAAAATCATCCGGCGAAACCGTGCGGCTGCGATGATCGGTGGCGAACAGGTCAGCGACCTGTTTGGCATAGCCGCTCTCATCAAGTTCCTGCGAGTCAAACCCGATCGAACAGGTGCGCACCGGCTGCCCGCTCGCCTCGGCCATCAGCGCAACCACGCTCGAACTATCGACCCCGCCCGAAAGGAATGCGCCGAGCGGCACATCCGACACCATTCGTGATGTTACCGCCTCACGCAGCAGGTGGAGCAGTTCGGCTTCAAGATCGGCGGGTTTGCCCTTGCGACGCTCGGCAAAACTGATGTCCCACCACTGCGAAGGCTTGGGCAGCGGCGCGCCATGCCGCAGCAGCAGCGTGTGCCCGGCCGGGAGCTTGCGCACGCCTTTCAGGATTGATCTGCTATCGGGAACATAGCCCCAGGTGAGGTAGTCCTCCACCGCCAGCGGATCGACCTCGCGGCGCAGTTGCGGATGCGCGATCAGCGCCTTCAGTTCCGAAGCAAAGGCGATGCTCCCATCTTGCAACGGGGCATAGAACAGCGGTTTCACGCCCAGCCGGTCACGCGCCAGGAACAGCGTGCGGTCGTACAGATCATAGATCGCAAAGGCGAACATGCCGTGCAGGCGCGAAACGCAATCGCGGCCCCAGCGCTGCCAGGCGGCGAGAATAACCTCGCTATCGCCCTCGGTGCGGAACTTCGCCCCGCCCGCCGCCAGTTCGGCGCGCAGCGCGCGGAAATTGTAGATTTCGCCGTTAAACACCAGCATCGCCCGGCCATCGCTCGATGCCATCGGCTGCGGCGATCCGGAAACGTCAATGATCGACAAACGCCGATGCCCGAGCCCCACCCCTGGCGCGGTCCACACGCCTGCACCATCGGGTCCGCGATGGGCAATCGCATCGCACATCCGTTCTACCCGCATCGGATCAACCGGCTTCGGCGTCGAAATATGGAAGATACCGGCAATTCCGCACATCGCCCGTCGCTACCTTATGCCCGCGATATGGTCCATCCAGCGGCCGAGTGGATCGGTGGATTTGCGGAAAGCTGCAATCGCTTCGACTGGCGCATTGCCGCGCACCTTTTCTGCCGAGACGATCAGCATCATTGTTGGCGCGGGGTGCAGCATGATCCGGTCGGCAAGGTTGGCGAGCCGCAGCCGGGCGTTGCTTCCCGTGAGCACGTGGCCGGTGCGAAAGGATGTTTGCGCCAATCGCTCGACCGAGGTGTGCGAAAGCAGGCGCACGCTGTTCGCCTGCGCTGCCACCGGGCCGGGCGCCTGCCACTGCCAGGGCGAGTCCGGGGTCAAGGCCCCTTCGCCAAACCCGCCCGCCTCACGTCCCTCGGACTGGCCTGAATAGAGCGCAAAAAACACATCGACGGTGTGACCATGGTCATCGGCATAGCGGCCCAGCAAGCGGTGATCCGCACCGCTTGCGCGCGGCTCCCACCACGTTGCCGGGGCATAGTTGATCCGGTGCCAGCCTGCGACTTCGGGAAGATAGGTCTGGGCGGGAAGCCTGGCGACAAGATCCTCGGCGCGGTGGACCCAGACCTGCGCGATGATGAGCAGCGCGGCCATAATGGCAAGCGCTGTGCGCGGCGCGGTGCGCCAGGCGGCAAGCCGGGCGAGCAAAGGCGATGCCTCGATCGCCGCGACATCAGCCATTGGCGCTGCCGGATCACGATCGAAGAATTTCCACCCCAGCGCGATTACCAGCGCGATAACCAACGCGAAGAACACCCAGCCATAAACGATATGGTCGAACCCTCCGGCACGATCTGCGCCGATGGTCTGTGCGATGTAAACCGTGCCCCATGCGCGCAGGCCGTTCGCCAGGATCGGCGCAACGATGCACAACACCATGAACGCCGCGCGGCGCTTCCATGAGCGAAAGCAAACGTGACAGGCGAGCACGCCAAAGGCGATCATCGCGATGAGGAATTTCACCCCCGAGCACGCCTCGGCAACCTCGAACATGCCTGCAGGCGTGTGGATGAACACGCCGTCTATCGTCGCGGCGACGCCGGTAACTTGGACCAGAGCGATGGTCATTTTGGCGGTGATCAATTGCAGTGGGGGAACCAGTTCATCGCCAAAGGGAACCAGAAATACCATATAAACCAGCGGGAAAGCCAAAGCGCGTCCGGTTTTTGGGCCGAGCAACGCGAGCGTGGCGGCGATCAGCATGGCCACGGCGCCCATCTGCCGGAACAGGTTAACCCCGGCAAAGGCACCGAGCACCCACAGCAGCAGTGCACCGCCGAATGCCAGCAGTCCCGGCGACCAGCCTTGCGGCTCGAGCAAGCGCAGCTGCGGCCAGCGCTGCCATACCAGCCAGCCGATAATCGGCGGGATCAGCAGCACATGGGTATAGGTCGAAGTGTTCCACCACTGATCGCCCATCGCCAGCCAATCGCGCGCGAACAGGATCATCAGAACCAGCCAGGCGGCCGTCAGAGCGGTTAAGGATCGCTGCCATGCCCGCGGCAGCGCGGACCAGCCGGGGGGGTCTGGCCTCCATGATGGCAGCGCCTTAGGCAGCATCGCTGACCCCTTTCGCGGGGAAGCCGATCAGGCCCGGCAAGGGCCCCAGCGAGGCGGTCCAGCTGCGGTTCTGTTCAAGGTAACGCCGCGCGGCCAAGCCCATCGTCATTGCTTTTTGCCGGTCGCGCAGCAGGTTGATAACGAGCCGCACCAGCGCATCGTCGTCATCGCCAATCGCCAGTTCGCGGCCTTCGGTGGCGCCAATTCCGGTCGCGGCCCCGCGCGAAACCACTACCGGCATGGCCATCGCCATCGCCTCAAGCACCTTGTTCTGCACGCCGCGCGCGATTTCGAGCGGGATCAGCGCGAGGTCGCAGGCGCGCAGGTAGGCGGCGATGTTTTCCACCCTGCCCCAGACCTTGCAACCCGAAACACCATCGAGCGCGAGCACTTCAGCCGAAGGATTGCGGCCGACGATGTGGAAGCTCGCATCGGGCAGAACCGCGCGGATGCGGGGCATCAGCCGCTTCACCGCGCGCTGAACGGCGGCGACGTTGGGTTGGTAATCCATCTGCCCGGTGAAAATCAGCCGAGGCGCGGGAAAGCTTGCGAGCTTCGGTTCGGGCAGGACGGTGAACGGATCAAATGCGCGGGTATCAATCCCGTTAACCAGCGCGCGGACATGGGCGGGTGCTGGCAGCCGCGCGGAAAACAGGGCTGCCTCCTCGTCCGAGACCAGCAGGCTGGCATCAGCCCGGGCGGCAAGTCTGGCTTCCTCGGCCTTGAGCAAGCGCCCTTCACGCGCGTTTATCAGTCGTATCGCGCGATTGCCGGCTTGCGCATAGGCTTCAAACTTCGCCGAATCGACATCGACGAAATCGATCACCAGCCTGCCCTGCCAGTTTGCCGGAACATACTGCCCCATTTGCCCGGAAAACACATAGATGGCGCTGATATTGTGCTGTTTCAGCGTGTTGCCGACGTAGACCGCTAGCCCGGCATCGCGGAATGCCGTGAGGCTTACCGGTTTACCCGTCAGCAGGGCGCGCGCGCCGGCGAGCGGCAACGGCAGACTGCGCTCCGCCACGTGGCTCGACGCCGCCAGAGCCTCCAGATCGCGCTTTGCGGCCCCATCGCCCTCATCGTCGGCAAAGGTAGCCACATGCACCCTGGCGAGCTTTGCCAGGGCTTTTAGCACATGGTGCGAGCGGATCTTGTCGCCCCGGTCGGGCGGGAACGGGATGCGGTGGCAAAGGAACAGGATCTCGGACATCAGCCGAGCCCTTTGGCGATCAGCGGCCCGAGAATATTGGCAATCGGCAGCGGCAACCTGCGCCACAGCGCGATAAGGCCCGCGTGCCTGGCGCTGGTCGGATCGGCATCGCGGCGCTCAGCGCCCGGCGCGGTGAACAGGGCATAGGACAGCGGCTGCGGCGCAAAGCCCCAGTTGCGCTTGAAATCACAGGCCCCGCTGCCCGTCTTTGACCGCCCGAAATCGAACGCGGTGCACCCGCGCGCGCGGGCATGGCGCATCAGCTCGAAATACATCCGGTCATTGGCCCGCAGCCGCCGCGCCGCAAACGTGCCGCCGCCCCAATAGGGCATCACCGCACCGCGATGGTAAAGCGAGAGCACCGAAGCTACCGGCTCGCGCTCATGCCGCACGGTGAGAATATCTGCGCCCTCGCCAAAACTATCGAGCACCGCATCGAACAGGCCGCGCGGGAACACCGGCGTGCCGAGATTGCGCACCGATTGCGAATAGACAGCATAGTGTGCGGCGCGATTCCGTGCCGAAGTGCCGATCTCGATTGTCAGGTTTTGCTCAAGCCCCTTGCGCACCTCGGCGCGCTGTTTGCGGGGGATGGCGAGCAATTCCTCCTCGTCGCTCGCCGCCAGCGCGCGGATAAAACCGCAATGCGAAGTGGTCTTGAGCACCCAGCCCGCGCGGCCCGCGGGCATTTCTGCGCCGCGCAGTTCGATTGCCGGGCACGAGCGGCGCAGCGCCAGTTCCTCAACCGCAGTGAACATGGCATCGCCATCGCAGGCTGATGTCAGCAGCCCGCCGTCAACCGCAAAGCCGCTCGATGCCAGCACCGCACCGAATATCGGCGAGCGCACCTCATTCAGCGGGAGATAGCCGCAGATTGCCCCGCCGCGCTCAGCCAGCAAAACCAGCGCGCGATTGCCGGTGCCTTTGGCGACGGCATTGATCCATTCGGGCCGGTGGAACGGCGTCGCGCCTGGATGATCCGCCAGAAACGCTCTGATCCGCGCAGCCGCGTCCGCATCAGCAGGATCAATCAGCCGCGTGGTCATACGCGCGGGGATGAAAGGCGCATTCATGCCGCCAGCCTCGCCGCAGCAACCCGCGCCGCCTCGATCGTCACCAGTTCATCCATCCGCCCCCAGGCGAAATCACGCAGCAGCAAGCGCAGTTTACCCGCCATGCCTTCCAGCCCGGTGTAATGCCGCAGCACCGACTTAAACGGCGCATTGGCCACACGCGGCTGATCGGGATCGACCTCCCACGGGTGGAAATAAAACACCCCCGGCCTGCCATCGCGGCCATTTACCTGGCCGATCGCCCAGCGACTGAAGGCATAGGGCAGAACGCGGAAGAAACCCCCGCCGCCCGCCGCGAGCCGACGTCCGGCAAATTCCGCCGTCGTCACCGGCACTTCGAGCAGGTCCGAATCCGCCAATGGCCGAAAGGCAAAACGCGGCGCGGCGCGCCAGCCATAATGATCGTGCGCTATCGGCGCGACGCTCGAGCTATAGGTATAGCCTTGCTCAGCCAGCACCTCAAAAGCCCAGGGCGTGCGCTGATCGATCGAAAAACTCGGCGCGCGATAGCCGCTCACCGCCTGGCCCGAACACTGCTCGATCACCCCGCGCGCACGGGCCAGATCCTCGGCAAAGGCCTCTGCGCCCAGCGTGAACACCCGCGCGTGATCCCAGCCGTGGCTGGCGATCTCATGGCCTTGGTCAGCAATCCGCCGCATCATCGCCGGGTGCCGCTGGGCCACCCAGCCGAGCGTGAAGAAGGTCGCCTTGACCCCGGCTTCGGCGAACAGCGCCAGAATCAGATCGCAATTGGCCTCAACCCGCGATGCCAGCGCAGGCCAGCCGTCGCGGTCGATCACCTTTTCAAAGGCGCCGACCTGAAACCATTCCTCGACATCCACCGAGAGGCCATTGATGATCGGCGCATTGGCCAACACGGCCCCTTCCCGCAAATTCAGGCAGCGATCTGCTGATCTGTCTCGAGCCATTCAACCAGCATCGCCAGGGTGTGGCGCACGGTCTGCTCTTGTTCGACCAGCCGCGATTCAAGCTCGGCAATCCGGTCATTAAGCGCGGTGACTTGCGCCGGAGCAGCGTCGTGATCAAACGAAGCCTGTTCTTCAGACCCACGCCCATTGGCCAGTTCGAGCACCGCCTGCTGAAGCTCGGCAATCTGCGAATCGCGTTCCGAAAGCAGCGCCTCGATATCAACCGAAGCGGCAGGCGCACCAGATTGTGCGGGTTCCGCCGCCAGGGACTGATAGGCCGGCCGCGCGTGCGAAACCGGTGTGATCGCCGCTGCGGCAGGCTTCACCCGCCGCGAGGAAAACGGCAGCGCAGAATCATCAGCCAGTTCGGCCAGAACCTGCTGCAGAACCGAAGCATCAATCCGCGTCCGCTCCTCAACTGCACCGAGCAGCAAAAGGCGGTTGAAAATCTGGTTGATCCGGCGCGGCACGCCGCCGCTCGCCTCAAAAAGCTCAGCGAACACGCGCTGATCGAAACTGGGGTTGGCGTTCCAGCCGACGCATTTCAGGCGGTGCTCAACATAGGGCTGAACCTCGGTGGGCTCCATCGCATCGAGATGATGCGCGGCGATGATTCGCTGGCGCAGCTGCTCCAGATCGGGGCTGTGCTGGATCAGGTCGCGGAATTCCGGCTGGCCAAGCAGCAGGGTTTGCAACAGCGGATGTGCGCCAAGCTGGAAATTTGACAGCATGCGCAGCTCTTCCAGCGCGGTTACCGAAAGATTCTGGACCTCGTCGACCACCAGCAAACAGCGACGGCCGGCGCGCGCCTCATCGTGAAGGAAACCTTCGATTGCGCCGAGCGCGGTGGCCTTGTCATGCCCGTCAATCTCAAGGCCAAAGGCATTGGCGATCACGTGAACAATCTCGTCGCCATCGAGTGCTGAAGTGACCACCTGCGCCGCCGTCAGCCGCGCCGGATCTATCGTCGCCATCAGATGCGCCACCAGCGTCGATTTGCCCGCGCCAACCTCGCCCGTGATCACAACAAAGCCTTCGCCCTGCGCCAGACCATAAGACAGGTAGGACAGCGCCTTGCGGTGCGTTCCGCTTTCAAAATAGAATGCCGGGTCCGGTGTCAGCTGGAACGGCTTGCCTTTCAGGCCATAAAAATCATCAAACATGACCAGGTCCCCTTTGAATGTCAGAATGAATAGCGCAGGCCGAGCAGGGCGGACGCGTTCCAGTTATCAGGCTGTGCAGAGCGGCTGACCCCATCAACACCGACCGCGGCGGTTGCCGAAAGGTGATCGCTGATCGAACGGTTATAGGCAGAATTGATGCCCATTGCCGTGCCATCGCCGCTGCCGACGAAATCGCTCTTGAACCACGAGGCCCAGACGTTGGTCGAAAGCGCCGAGCGCGAATCCAGCCGGGCGTTGACATATCCTGCGAGCCAGGTGTTGGTATCGCTCTGGCCATTGGCCGAAGCCAGTATGGTCCCCGGCGCAGCGATGAACTTGCGGCGATCATATCCAGCGCCCAGGCCCGCCTGAATGCGGCCAAGCCGCACGCCATAGCTCGCCATCACGCCGCGTCCGCGGAAGCTGGCGGAGCGAACCGAGCCGAGCGCACCCGAAAGGCAGTTGCCCTTTTCAAGGCTGACGAGGCAGCCGTTCATCTCGCCCGAAAGCGGGTTGCGCGAGGTTTCAAAATCGGTGGGCAGGCCCGCAAGCGCGCGGTTAAGCTGCCCGCCAAAGCCAGAGATCGAATCGTAAACCGAAATGTTCAGGCTCGACCGCGAATTCGGCGCGTAAGCAAACGAGCCATAATAGGTCATCGAACCATAACGCCGACCGACATGGGCTTCGAGCGCGGTGCGGCTGCTGGGGCGCCACATCACCCCGGCATCCCAGATCAGTCCGCGTGTGTCATAGGCCATCACCCGCGGGCTGCTGGAATTGGTGACATAACGGCCATTGCTGCCGATCACCGGATTGCCACCCGAATCGCGCAGAACATCGCGGCTGGAAACCTGCACCTTCTCATAACCAACCCCGCCGACCAGTTGCAGGTCAGGCCCGATCGGCACCGCGACATCGGCGCGGGCATGAAGATCGGTTATCTTCTGATCGAGGTTGGAGACGTTTTCCTGGTAATAGCCGCCACCGACACCAACGCCGACTGGCAGGGCGGTCCCCGCCTTGGCCCCGGCGTGAAGCTCGGCATTGTGCACGGTCGAATGGTCGAACACGTCAACCGGCGGGCCACCCGGAGCGTTAACAATATTGCTGTCATTGCCGACCTTGGTGTAGCCAAACCGGTAGCCGCCATCGATCGCCACGTTGCCCGCATGGGTGTGCACCGTCGGCCCGGCGTAAACCGAATAGATCTGCGTCGATCCGCCATTCGAAATCGGCGCGCCGAGCACGGTCGAGCCGTTGCGTTCAATCTTGCTGCGCGCAGCCAGCGCTCCAGCCTCGAAGTTGACCGCGCGCGGGACAATCGCGGTGCCGATGCGGGCAACGCCGCTGATCGTATCGCCGCTGGTGGACTTGCCATAGCCAAACCGGCGCTCATAGCGGATCGAAGCCGCGGCCTGGGTGTTGCGGCCCTGGACATTGGCATCGAGCCCGGCGGCGAGCGTTGAATAGGTCAGCGTCTCGTGCCCGGGCGAAAGCTGCGCGGTGGCAACCTGTGCGGCCTCGATGTAGGGCGTGATCGAGACATGCCTGCCGCCGCGTCCCTTGTGCGATTTGCGGTCGCGCCCTCCGCTTTCGCCAGCGCCGCTTTCGCTGCCGCCATCGCCGCCCGATTCGGCTGAATCGCCGCCGCCGCCATAGGCCATCTTTTGCCCATGCGCCGGAGCCGCCATGGAAAGCGTCAGACCAAGAAAAGCCAAGCCAAGATATTGGGTGCGATAGCGCATCGGACTAACCCCTGTATCCATAATAGGAACCGAACCGCCGTCCCGAGGGGCTGAATTGCACCCCGTTGAGCAGCAGCTGGATATTGGGACAGGCTGAAAGCAGCGAGATCGCGTCTTCCAGAGCTCCCTGTCCGGTACGGTCGCAACGCGCGACAAGAACGGCCTGTCCGGCATATTTCGCCAGCTCTGCGGCGGGCGAAGCAGCCAGGGCTGGCGGCGAATCGAAGATGATGACGCGGTTCGGTGCGCCCTGGACCAGACGGTCAAGGACATCACGCGTGCGCGCTGTGGCGAGGTATTCGGTATCGCTGTTGGTCATCGATCCGGCGGGGAGCACCCACAGCCCGGCGATGTCGGTTCCGACCACGCAATCGGCGACGTCGATGCCCGGATCGGTCAGTGCATCCATCAGCCCCTTGCCGCCGGGTAGGCCCAGCGAGGACAGCACCGATGGCTTGGCGAAATCGGCATCGACCAGCACGACTTCGCTTTCCTTCTCCGCCGCGATCGCCAGCGCGAGGTTGATCGAGGTATAGGTCTTGCCCTCACCCGGCAGCGGCGAGCAGATCAGGATACGTTGCGCCGATGGACCCATGCCGCCGCGCGCAAGGTCTTTCGCCTGAAGCAGCAACTGGCGTTTGACGATGCGGAATTCTTCGAGCAGCCCGGTGACTCCGCCTTCGGGTTCGATCAGCCCCTGCTCGCGCAGCAGGGCACGATCGATCGGGTAGCGCTGACCCGTGAACACCACCGGCTGGACGGCGATTGCTGGGGCGGGCACCCGAAGCGGAGCATCGACGGGTCCAGGTGCCTGCACTGGCGGTGTAAGCTCGTTGTAGACACCTGTTGACCCGCTTGTGCGCGCTTGTGGTGCCATTGTGGCGTCGTCCATAATCGGCTCGATCCGGCGCGCGCGGCGGCGCGGCGGGATCAGTTCGGCAGGGATGGCAAAGCCGCCCATCGTCGCCAGATCAAGGTGACGGGTGGCGCGCTGCACCGAAGATTCGCCATGCGAATCAGCGCTTTCAGGCAGCGGAATTTTGGTATGTTCGGTCATCACGCCACCATTCGTCGTTGCAGCATTTCAGCCGCAACCAGCAAAACATAAACCGCGCCAAGCGCCGCTGACCCTGCATAAAACTGCCGCAGCCGCCGCCGCCGCAAAGCCCTGCCAACATCCGTAAGTGTCTGAGAAATAGAGCCAAGCACTGGAAGGCCGAGTGCCGATTCAAGCTTGGTCGCGGTGGCAAAAGTTGACCGCAACTGCCCGATAGCGAACGCCGCGCCGCAGCCGGCACCCACGCCAACAATCAATACTGCCAGCAATAACAAAGGCCTGTTCGGCGCGATGGGGGAGCGCGGGGTAGAAGGCGGATCAATGATCTGAATTTTGACTGTCGAATGGTCATTCTCCACCTGCCCACGCAGACGCAGCTCCTCACGGTCTTGCAGCAGCTTGTCATATTGCTGCTTCAATACATCGTAATCGCGCGATATTTTCTGCGCTTCAGATGCGAGTTGAGGGTTTTGGATCTGCAGAGCCGTTACCCGCGCAATGTCCCCCTGCACCGCCCCCCGCCGCGCCTGCAGCGCCTGCAAATTGGCCTGACGTTCAGCCCGGATCGATTGCAGCGAGCTGTAGGCAGGGTTCGGCATTCCCGCCGGACCGCCCTCATTGGCAGCTACAGACCGCAGCGCAGATATCTGATTCTTAAGCGCAATTACGTCCGGATGATTATCCGTAAGCCCGCGCGCCTTCATCCCCGCCAGGTCAGCCTGAGCCTGCGAAAGTGCACCGCGAGCGCCGCCCGACGTCGTTCCCGCCAGGGTCGCCGGGGTGCCAGCCAATTGCCCATTGATCGCCGCCAGCGCAGACTGCGCCGCCGCCAGATCAGCGTCAATCCCGCGCATTTCCGTGCGGTTTGCTTCCATCCGCTGGAGCACCGAAGTGCTGCCCTGCGCCAATTCAGGATGGCTAGCTTCGAACTGTGTGCGGCGGCTTTCTGCCGATTCCAGGGCTTTCTGGCGGTCGGCCAGTTGCTTGTCGAGGAAATCGACCTGCGATCCCATCTCACCCTTTGAACCTGCAAGGTTCTCTTCGCGGAACAGGTCGATCATCTTCTGGACAATGTCCTGCGCCAGCTTCGCGCTGTCCGCGTCGCTCATGCCGCCATTGGTCGAAGTGGCGCTGATCTTGAACAGATTGTCCTGCTCGCTCTCAACCTTGATCGCCTTGCCGTGGCCGAGGATGGTGTTTTCCATCTGC
>JANLOZ010000001.1:0-2539 GCA_031366845.1 Novosphingobium sp.
GTGATACAGGTCAGGGCCGTGCGCGCATTGGCCATCGCCCGCTCAATAGCAGCCTTTGCTGCGGGCGGGGCGGAAATGCCGTTATCCATCGCGTCCATCTTGAACGTGGTTTCCCACTGCCCCGGTTGCAGCGTGATTTCATCCGCAACGGCGACTTTATCAGCAACGTTTTTGGCCGATTCGTTTTTGGCATCGACGCCCCCCTTGTTGCAGGCGGCGAGCGCCAGCAGGGCAAACGAAATGACAATCGTGGTGAGACGCGGCATCAAACTCTCCTGTGAGTCCAGGCGGAGTGTTGAAGCTAACAGGCGCAGTGGCCGGTGCCAATCGCGTAAGTTTGCCGGGTGGATCAGCCGTGTCGCCGCGCATTGATTCCCGCAGTCATGTTCGCCATATGTCCCGGATGGCCGAAATCATCATCCGTCGCGGGCTGGCAGAGCCTGATACATCAGGCAGCTTTGTCCCGCACAAGCCCGCGCGGCCCGAAAAGAGCGATGGCGGCAGGGCATTTCGCATCTCGTCGGAATTCCAGCCTGCAGGCGATCAGCCGACCGCGATTGCTGATCTGGTAGAGGGACTTCTGGCTGACGATCAGACGCAGGTGCTGCTCGGCGTCACCGGGTCAGGCAAAACCTTCACCATGGCAAAGGTGATTGACGCTCTGCAGCGCCCGGCGCTGATCCTCGCGCCGAACAAGATCCTCGCGGCGCAGCTCTATGGCGAATTCAAGAGCTTCTTTCCCGATAACGCGGTCGAGTTTTTCGTTTCGTACTACGATTACTATCAGCCCGAAGCTTACGTGCCACGCAGCGATACCTACATCGAAAAGGAATCGAGCGTTAACGAGGCGATTGACCGGATGCGCCATTCGGCCACCCGTTCCTTGCTCGAACGCGATGACGTGATCATCGTTGCCTCGGTCAGCTGCATTTACGGCATCGGTTCGGTCGAGACCTATTCGGCGATGATCTTCGACCTCAAAAAAGGCGGGGCTGAAGACCAGCGCGAGATCATCCGCAAGCTCGTCGCCATGCAATACAAGCGCAACGATGCCGCCTTCGCGCGCGGCAATTTCCGCGTGCGCGGGGACAATCTGGAAATTTACCCCTCGCACTACGAAGACATGGCCTGGCGGATCAGCTTCTTTGGCGATGAAATCGAGGATATTGCCGAGTTCGATCCGCTCACCGGCAAGAAAGGCGCGAGCCTCGATCGGGTGCGCGTCTATGCCAATTCGCACTACGTCACGCCGGGCCCGACGATGAAGCAGGCCGCCGATGCCATCCGCTTCGAGCTGGCGGACCGATTGCTCGAACTCAACGCCGAGGGCAAATTGCTTGAGGCGCAGCGGCTGGAACAGCGGACCAATTTTGACCTGGAGATGATCGCCGCGACCGGCAGTTGCGCTGGGATCGAGAACTACAGCCGCTTCCTCACTGGGCGCCTTCCGGGCGAGCCGCCGCCGACCCTGTTCGAATATCTGCCCGAAAACGCGCTGCTGTTCGTCGATGAAAGCCACCAGACGGTGCCGCAGATCGGCGCGATGTCCAAAGGCGATCATCGGCGCAAGATTACGCTGGCCGAATACGGCTTCCGCCTGCCGAGCTGTATCGATAACCGCCCGCTGCGGTTCAACGAATGGGACGCGATGCGGCCGCAGACAGTCGCGGTTTCGGCAACGCCTGGCCGCTGGGAAATGGAACAATCAGGCGGTGTATTTGCCGAGCAGATCATTCGCCCCACCGGACTGATCGATCCGCCGGTGGAGATCCGCCCGGTCGAGGATCAGGTGCAGGACTGCATCGAGCAATGCCGCAAGACCGCGCTTGCCGGCTACCGCACGCTCGTCACCACGCTGACCAAGCGCATGGCCGAAGACCTGACGGAGTTCATGCACGAGGCGGGGCTGCGGGTGCGTTATATGCACAGCGATGTCGAAACGCTCGAACGCATCGAACTGATCCGCGACCTTCGGCTGGGAGTTTACGATGTGCTGGTCGGCATCAACCTGCTGCGCGAGGGGCTGGATATTCCCGAATGCGGGCTGGTGTGCATTCTCGATGCCGACAAGGAAGGCTTCCTGCGCAGCGAAACTTCGCTGATCCAGACGATCGGACGCGCCGCGCGCAACATCGATGGCCGGGTGATCCTCTACGCCGACCGCATCACCGGCTCGATGGAACGCGCGATGGCCGAAACCGACCGGCGGCGGGAGAAACAACACCAGTACAACATCGAACACGGCATTACGCCCGAAAGCATCAAGCGCGATATTCACAACATCGTCGCTGACTCAGCTTCAAGGGACAGTGTGCTGGTCGAGATCGACGCCGAGGGTGCAAACAACCTCGTCGGCCACAACCTGCGCGCCTATATCGAGGAGCTTGAGCGGAAGATGCAAGCCGCTGCGGCGGACCTGGAGTTTGAGGAAGCCGGGAGGCTGCGCGATGAGATCAGGAAGCTTGAGGCGGATGAGCTGGGGATACCCGACGGCGACAAGCGCGCGCCAATTGTCGGGCGGAGCAATGAGGGCAAGCCG
>JANLOZ010000145.1:0-19724 GCA_031366845.1 Novosphingobium sp.
GCACGCAAAGCATGGCTTGGCGGGCGGCTGCGGCTGCGCGGGGTGCTTGAAGTTGATGCCGGTGCAGCAGCGGCACTGGCGCGGGGGAGCAGCCTGCTTGCTGCGGGGGTTTGTGCCGTTGAAGGCCTGTTTCAGCGCGGCGATGCCGTGGCGATCCGCGATGGCGACGGGCGCAGGCTCGCGCATGGGCTGGCCGAATATGACGCCGCCGAATGCGCGGCTATCATGGGCCGCAACAGCCGTGATCATGCCGATCTGCTCGGTTATGCGCCGCGATCTGCGGTGGTGCACCGCGATCAGATGGTGCTGCTGTGACGCTGGCGGTGACGGGTGCCACCGGTTTCGTCGGGCAGGCGCTGCTCGATCGCGCGGCGAAAGCGAAAATTCCGATCGCCGCACTGACCCGCAAGGCGCAAGGCCCGCGCGCCGGGGTCGATTGGATCACCGGTGATCTCGATGCCAAAAACGCGCTGCGCGATCTGTGCAAGGGTGCGGAGGCGGTGATTCATGTCGCCGGAGTGGTCAACGCGGGCGATCCGCATGGCTTCGATATGGGCAATGCCCAGGGCACGCTCAACGTGATCGAGGCGGCGGTGAAAACAGGCGTGCGGCGGCTGATTTTTGTCTCCTCGCTCTCGGCGCGCGAACCGCAGCTCTCGGCCTATGGCGCGAGCAAGGCGCGGGCTGAACGGCTGGTCATGGCGAGCGGTCTTGATTGGACCATCGTGCGTCCCCCTGCGATCTATGGCTTGCGCGACAAGGAAATTCTGCCGCTGTTCAAGGCGGCGAAGTGGGGCGTGGTGCCGATGCCGCAGCGCGCGGGCAAGGCAAGTTACCTTCACGTTGATGATTTGGCGCGGTTGCTGCTGGCGCTGGTGCCGGGCGGGGAAGACGTCACCGGCCAGTTGTTTGAACCCGATGATGGCAAGCCCGGCGGCTGGTGGCACCGCGAGATTGCGCGGACTATCGGCTGGGCAGTGGGGCGCCGCCCGATGGTGGTGCATCTATCCCCGCGCATGCTCGCGCTGGCGGCACATGCATCGAAGCGTCTGTTGGGTGCCAGGGCCAAATTCACGCCGGACCGCGCGGGCTATATGGCCCACCCGGACTGGGTTTCCGCCACATCGGCGCAAGTTCCGGCGGCGATCTGGAAACCCAGAGTGCCCACGCGTGAAGGGATGCGGGCGACCGCGCGGTGGTATCGCGAGCAGGGTTGGCTGTGAATTGAGGCTGACTTCAGAAAACCGGATCATAGCCCGGCGGCAGCGCGCCTTCGTCGGTCGATCCCGGAACGTGGATGCCGCATTCGACCTTCTCCCAGCCTTTCCAGCGGCCCGAGCGTGCGTCTTCGCCCGGCGCAACCTTGCTGGTGCAGGGCGAGCAGCCGATTGAAGGGTAGCCGTCGGCCACCAGCGGATGTACCGGCAGGCCATGCGCCTGCAAATGCGCGCTAAGGTCTTCGGCGCTCCAGTCTGCCAGCGGATTGATCTTGAGGCGACCGTGGGCATCGCTGCGATCAATCTCGAAGCGCGGCAGGCCGGTGCGGGTGCTTGACTGGAAGCCCTTTCGCCCGGTGATCGTCGCATCGAGGCCCGCCATCGCACGCGCCAGCGGCTGAACCTTGCGAATATCGCAGCAGCCATCGGGATCATAGGACCAGCGCAGGCCATTGCCATCGCCCGCGGCGAGCAGATCGGGGTCTGGGGTGATATTCTGCACGCCGGTGAGGCCAAGGTGCGCGACCAGTTTGTCCCGATAGGCAAGCGTTTCGGGAAAATGCTTGCCGGTCGCCAAGAACAGCACTGGCGTGGCGGGATCGACCTGCGCGATCAGGTGCAGCAGCACCGCAGATTCTGCGCCAAAGCTCGAAACCACCGCGATGTCACCCGCCAGATGCTCACGCAGCACGGTTTCGAGCATCTCGACGGTGTCGGTGCCCTGAAACAGCCGGTTCAGCCGCACCGCATCGGCCTCGGTAAAGCGCGGGGCGGTGTTGATCCGGTCGATGGTGCGCAGCGCCTCAGCCATGGCGTTTGGCCCAAACCGGCGCGCGGCCATCGACGGTCGGCTGATAGACTTCGGCGTAGCGCGCCAGCGCCGCTTCGGCATCGGCCACATTGAGCGCGATTTCGGGGGCGAAACTGTCAAACCCGCAGCGGCGCATGAAAGCGAGCTGATCGACCAGGACATCGCCGACGGCACGCAGTTCGCCTTCGTATCCGGCCTCGCGCAAAATCCGCGCCGCTGAATAGCCGCGGCCATCGGTATAGGCGGGGAAGTTCACTTCGACGAGCTTGATCCTGTCCAGCACCGGCAGCAGATCGCGGGCATCGTCGCCAGGCTCGAGCCGCACGGCGGAGGCATTGGTCTGTACACCGAACGAATCGACGGTAACCGATGGATCAGCAACCGGCTCATCGGTGCGGAAGCGGAATTGCGACTCAACCATAGATTGCTTCCTTGAACGGAGCCATGCCGATGCGGCGATAGGTATCGAGGAAGCGCTCATCGCCCTGCTTGTTGGCGAGGTAGACGCCGGTGGACTTTTCAATCGCGTCGACAATGCCGTCTTCGGAGAACCCCGGCCCGGTGATCGTCCCGAGCGACGTGTCCGCGCCCTCGCAGCCGCCGAGCAGCAGCTGGTAATTTTCCACGCCCTTGCGGTCGACCCCGAGCACGCCGATGTGCCCGGCGTGGTGATGCCCGCAGGCGTTGATGCAGCCGGAAATCTTGAGTTTCAGCTCGCCGATCTGTTCCTGCCGGGCTGACATGCGCTCAGAAATCTTCTGCGCCAGCGGGATCGAGCGGGCATTGGCGAGGCTGCAATAGTCGAGCCCGGGGCAGGCGATGATGTCGCCGATCTTGTCGAGGTTGGCAGTGCCAAGCCCCGCCGCATCGAGCTTCTGCCACAGCGCATAAAGATCGACCTTGCGCACATGCGGCAGGACGATGTTCTGCGCATGGGTGACGCGCAGCTCGTCGAACGAATATTCGAGCGCGAGGTCTGCCATCAACCGCATCTGGTCGGCATTGGCATCGCCGGGGATGCCGCCGACCGGTTTCAGGCTGATGGTAGCGGCGATGTAACCGGGCTGCTTGTGCGTAACGCAGTTGTTGTCAATCCACAGCGCGAAGTCTGGATCGCTGCGGTCAAGCGTATCGGGCGCAGTGGGATCCCAGGCAGGATCGGCGAACTGCGCCTTGATGCGTTCGAGCTCAGCGCGCGGCGGCTCGATATCTTGAGTCAGCAGGTGCGCGAATTCAGCTTCAACCTGACGGGTATATTCTTCTTTTCCAAGTTCATGGACGAGGATCTTGATACGCGCCTTGTACTTGTTATCGCGGCGGCCATGGCGGTTATAGACGCGCAGGCAAGCTTCGGAATAGGTGATGAACTGGTCGAGCGGCACCCAGTCGCGGATCAGCGGCGCGATCATCGGGGTGCGGCCCATACCGCCGCCAACATAGAACGCACAGCCAAGCTCGCCTGCCGCATTGCGGATAATCTGCACGCCGATGTCATGCAGCCGCATGGCGGCACGATCCGTATCAGAAGCGATAACCGCCATCTTGAATTTTCGGGGCAAATAGCTGAATTCAGGGTGAAATGTCGACCACTGGCGGATCAGTTCAGCATAGGGACGCGGATCGACGAGTTCGTCAGCCGCCGCTCCAGCGTATTGATCGGATGTGGTGTTGCGGATGCAGTTGCCGCTGGTCTGGATCGCGTGCATCTCCACCGAAGCTAGATCGGCAAGGATATCAGGGGTTTCGTCCAGCTTTATCCAGTTGTACTGGATGTTCTGCCGGGTGGTGAAATGGCCGTAACCGCGGTCATATTTGTCGGCAATATTGCCCAGCATCCGCATTTGTGCCGCCGAGAGCGTGCCATAGGGAACCGCAACGCGCAGCATGTAGGCGTGAAGCTGAAGGTATAGACCGTTCATAAGACGCAGCGGGCGAAACTGTTCCTCGCTCAGGCTGCCGTCAAGCCGACGCCGCACCTGATCACGAAAATCGGCTACCCGCGCATCGACAAGCGCTTGGTCGTATTGGTCATATTGGTACATCAGATCACCCAGTCGCCAGCGTCAGGCTCGGCAGGTTTGAGGGAAAGGTCGAGCCGAACGGTGGGGCCGAGCGCGCGGATGCGGTCCTTGATGTGCGCGGGGCGGGGGCCATCAGCGCCGTTCTCGCCATCGATGACATAGGCCCCGACCACACGGCGGGCCGCCTGCTCGACCGCGATCAGCGTTTCGGCGTGGTCACCAACGTCGGCGGCGTGTTCAATATGCAGCGACCATGCCGCGCCATCCCACCAGGTGACGGCACCAGACTTGAGGTCATTTCCGGTCAATATCTTCAACGGGCTAACTCCTGCGCCAGTTCGCGCAACTGATGATCCGCAGCCGCCGTGACATCGCCGATGACGATCAGCGCGGGGCTTTTGACTTTATGGTCTGACACCAGCGCGGCGAGCCCGGCGAGCGGTCCGCGCAGCACGCGCATTTCAGGGCGGGTGGCGTTTTCTATGACGGCGACGGGAACATCAGGCGCGAGCCCGTCGGTAATCAGTTTTTCGCTTATCGCTTCGGCAGTGGCGACGCCCATGTAGATCACCAGCGTGCGGCCTTTGCCGGCGAGGCCAGACCAGTCTTGATCGGTGAGGCCCTTGCACTGGCCCGCGACGAAGGTAACGATTGAGGCGCTGTCACGATGGGTCAGCGGGATTTGCGCTGCTGCGGCGGCGCCCATCGCGGCGCTGATGCCGGGGACGACTTTCACCGGAACCCCGGCCCTGCGGCAGGCCTCAGCCTCTTCGCCGCCGCGGCCGAAAACGAACGGATCGCCGCCCTTCAGCCGCACGACATCGTTGCCGCCCAGCGCCTCATGCACCAGCAGCGCATTGATCTCATCCTGCGCCATGGTGTGGCGCGAACGGCACTTGGCGACCGAAATCATCCGCGCGCCTGGCTTGGCCAAAGCCAAGACAGCCGGTTCGACTAGCCCGTCATGGACAAGCAGCCCGGCCTGCATGATCAGCCGCGCAGCGCGCAGCGTCAGCAGGTCAGGGTCACCGGGGCCAGCACCGACCAGATGGACTGTGCCGACAGTTGGGCCGACAGTTGGGCCGACAATTGGGCCGACAATTGGGCCGACAGTTGGGGCAGATTTAGACATGAAGGCGAGATGGGCGCAGATCGCAGCAATTGCCAGCGAGAATGCCTTTGAGTGGCCTAAGCTGGGCTTTCGGCGTCGTGGCGGCTCGGCGCATGGTCTGGCGCGGGTGGCAGCGATTTTACATGCAGGTCCATCTGCGGGAAGGGCACTTCTATGCCGTTGGCTTTGAAGCTTTTCCACACCGCCTTCAGCACGTCTGATCGCAGATTGCCGAGACCGTCTTCGGGGTCATCGATCCACAGCTGGATCTCGAACTCGATCGCATTCTCGCCGAATTTGTTGAGCCAGACAGCAGGAGGATGCTGATCGATCACGCGCGAAATTTGGCTCACGGCATCGAGCATCAGCTTCTCGGCGAAATCGAGATCGGTGCCATAGGCCACCGAAATGGGGACTTTCACCCGCACATCGCGCGAGGAGAAGGACCAGTTTTCGACCTGGCTGGTCATCAGTTGTTCGTTGGGGATCAGGTATTCGATCTTGTCACGGGTGATCACCGAGACCGATCGGATGCCAATGCGCGAGACTTGGCCCACAGTCTTGCTTGCGCCTTCACCCACGGCGATAACATCGCCCGGCTTTATCGAGCCGTCCATCAGCAGGATTATGCCTGAGATCAGGTTGCCGAAGGTTTTCTGCAAGCCGAAGCCGATGGCAAGCCCGAATGCGCCCGAAAACACCGTCAGCGCGGTGAGACTGATGCCCAGGAGATCGATCCCGGCGAGGATCAGCAGGGTCCAGACGAGCAGGCTCGACAATTTTTCACCGAGCAGTTGCTGCGCGACGCTCAGCCGTTTCATCCGGCGGAACGTGCTGCGAACCAGCAAGCTAGCGAGGCGTCCGAGCAGGATGATCCCAACCGTCACGACGACAATCAACACCGCGCGATAGAGCGAGATGCGATAGTTGCCGATGTCAAAACCCCAGCCATCAAGGCGGCGGACGAGATCGACGATTTCGTGCTTCAAGGTCATGCCGCACCCCATGCCGCAAATCCGCGCGCGAGATCGGCGATCAGATCGGCAGGGTCTTCCAGCCCGATCGACAGGCGCAGACCGGGCTCTGCATGCGGCTGCGTCGCTGTGCGGATGCTGCCGGGATCAGACGGGGTTATCAGGCTTTCAAACCCGCCCCACGAATAGCCGATGCCAAACAGCGCGAGTTCATCTATGAAATCCGCGCGTGCTGCTGCATCCTTTCCCGCCAAGGTGAAGGCGATCAGCCCGCAGCCGCCGGTGAAATCGCGCTTCCACAGTTCGTGGCCGGGAGAGCCGGGCAGCATCGGGCAATAGACGCGGGCAACTTCACTGCGGCCCTCCAGCCATTCGGCGACCGCCAGCGCAGAGGCGGTGGCGCGTTCCAGCCGCAGCGCCATGGTCCTGAGCCCGCGCAACGCGAGCGACGCGTCATCGGGCGATACCACCTGCCCGAGCACCTGCGAATTGTGGCGCAGCGCGGGGTAGAGTGCGGCGGTCGCGGTGGCGCTGCCCATCATCAGATCGGAATGGCCGCCAACGTGCTTGGTCAGGCTCATCACGCTGATGTCGGCGCCTTTGGCGATCGCGGTAAAGCCGAGCGGGCTCGCCCAGGTGTTGTCCAGAATCGTGGTGATCCCGCGGGCGCGCGCGGCGGCGCTCTGCGCGGGGGTATCATGCACCTCCATCGTCAGGCTGCCGGGCGATTCGAGCAGAACAGCGCGGGTGCGCTCGCAGCAAGCGGCCGCGAACGCGGCTGGGTCTGCGGGATCGAACCAGCGCGTTTCGATGCCGAAGTCGCCCAGAAATCCGCGCGCCAGAATGCGGCTGGGTTCATAGGCATGATCGGTCATCAGCAGCACGTCGCCGGGGCGCAGAACCGATAGCAAGGCCCCGGCAATCGCGGCGACACCCGAGGGATAGAGAATGGTCCCCGCCGCACCCGGCTCAAGCTCGGTCAGGGCTTCGGCGAGCGCCCATTGGGTCGGCGCGCCGCGGCGGCCATAGAAAAACCGGCCGTCCTCGTTCTTCTGGGTTCCAGCCTTGTGCGCGATGGTATCGGGATAGAGGTGGGTGCTGGCGCGCCACACCGGTGGGTTGACCACGGCGCCCGGCTGGCCTTCGATCCCGGTCCATTCGGGACGCCTTCCGGCGCGGGTTACCAGGGTGGCGGGAGAAATCGCATCGCTGATCGGTTTGGTCATAGATATCAGGCGGGAACCGGAACTCCCGTGTCCTTTGGCAGGCTGGCGTCGGCACCCCATTCGGTCCAGCTACCATCGTAGAGCGCGACATCGTTTTTGCCAACCAGATGCAGGCCAAAGGCGAGGCAGCAGGCGGTGACGCCGCTGCCGCAGGAGGTGATCACCGGATGTGCCAGATCCACTCCGGCTGCCATGAAGGCCTTGCGGATAGTGTTCGCATCCTTCCAGGTGCCGTCAGGATTGAACATCTGGCCATAAGGCACATTGCGCGCGCCCGGCACGTGACCGCTGGCGATTCCGGGCCGCGTTTCAGCATCGGCACCGGTAAACCGGCCGGCACCGCGCGCATCGACCATCTGTTCGGCCTGGCTGGATATGTTGGCGAGGACATCGGCCTTGCTGCGCAGGCCGCTCGCGTCGGACCATGTGGTGAAATGACGACAGCGCAGGCCTTCTGCGCCTGAAGCCAGCGCGCGGCCCTCGGCTTTCCACTTGGCGATGCCGCCATCGAGCAGCGCGACATTTTGCGCGCCGAACATCCGCAGCATGAACCATGCGCGCGCCGAGGTTTTCACCGCGCTGTCATCGTAAAGCACGATGCGGCTGCCATCGCCGAGACCCAGTTTCTGGATTCTGCTGGCAAACATTTCGGCTGATGGAATGGTGTTTTCCACTGGCGCATCGGCATCAACCAGCGCGTCAAGGTTCAGGAAAACCGCGCCGGGAATGTGCGCGGCTTCGTATTCAGCGCGCGCGTTGCGGCCCGCTTCGGGCAGGTGTTTGGTGGCGTCAACAATTCTGAGGTCGCTCGCCCCCATTTCGTTGGCGAGCCACGCTGTGCTAACAAGACTATCCATACCCGCGCGACCTCCTCTTCGCAGCGAATGGGCAATGCTTAACCGGGCAAGTCGCAGAGTCGAGAGGAACCAGACCTGAACGCCGGAATACCCCGTGTATGTTGCATCGCAGCAACGGTGGGCTGGTCAGGCCGCGACTGGCCGATCAACGCGGCGGGGCGAGACGCGCGACCAGATCCGCGGGCCCATATCGATGCGGAACGGCAGCAGCGCGGCCTCGGCCACCGCCGGGGTTTCGCCGATAACAAAGGTTGCCAGTGTCGTATCGCTTGCCGTTTCAACGCGAAAACGCGCGAGCGGGATGAACAGCAGCGCTTGTCCGCTGCGAATTGGGGTGATCTGCGGCAGCGGCAATCGCAAGTCACCGCTGAGTTCTGCAGTTTCACCGGGGCCCAGCACATCGATCTGGTGGAGCAACTCGAGCATCTGTCCGTCGGTGGCGAGTTGCTGCTCGACGGGCAGCGATGCATGGGCCGAGATCATCCCGCCGGCCACGACCACATCGCTCAGCGCCGCCGCGCCGGTGTTGGTCACTGAAAGGCGATAGGACAGGTTGGTGTTGATCAGTGTTGCGCTTAACCGCACCGGATCGAGCATCAGGGCAATGGCGGACTGGTCGGTGCCTATCGCGGGCAGCGGCCTTTGCGTCGCTGGCGCAGCGGCTGGTGTCGGCGGGACGATTGCCGGCTTTGCGGCGGGCGCAGGCTCGGCAGCCAAGGGCTCTTCGGCAACCGGCGTTTTGGCGATCTCATCGGGCCACTGGTCTTCGGTCAGGACTTGGCGCACACGCCGCCGCCGCTGCCAAACTGCACCGCCCAGCGCGGCGATTCCCAGCGCAATTCCGGCAAGCCATAGCCAGGATCCGGAACTTTGCATCGCCGGAACAACGGCTTGTGCTGGCTCACTAGCTGCGGCTGTAGCCTCTGCGCTGGAAAGCGGGGCAGCAAGGGGCGAGGCGCTCGGAGATGCCGAGGATGTTTCGCTCGGCTGAGCGTTTTGCGCGCTCGGACTTGCCAGGGCTGAGGGTGCTGGAGCAGGCCGCACCACCGGCCCGCGCGTGGGGGAAGGCTGCGGCGCAGGGCTGCGGGTAACCGGCGGCGCGGGCCTCGGCGCGGCAGCAGGGCTGGCTCTGGCAGCGGGAGGCGGAGGCGGCGTTGGCGTTGGTGTCGGTGCTGATGTTGGTGCTGATGTTGGTTCGGGCCGCGTCGAGCGCACCACCGGCGCATCGGCATCAACCGGGCCCGAAGCGCGCGGGGCTGCGCTCGGCACAGGCTGCAAACGGAAATCGCCGACCGACTGGGCAGGCGCGACCGCAGGCATGGCCAGCAGACATGCCGTGACCGCGATGGTCACGCAATTTGCCGCCTTTGCAAACATTCTCACTTTACCCAGTCCCTTATGCATCGCGCCCCTCTGCATCAATCGCGCGTCAAAACCGCCTGCGCCTTGAATATCGAGTGAACCGCTGCACACAAACCGCTCACTTGTGCAATGGCAAAGATGGCGGCATGGCTGCGGCATGCGTGAAACACCCCAACCGCCTTTGCACTTGGGCCAGACCAGCGCCCTGCCTGCCTCACCCGAAGCGGCGGTGCTCGATTACGTGCCGAACCCGCGCGCGGGCAGCCTCTTTCTGGTGCGCTTTGCCGCTCCCGAGTTCACTTCGCTTTGCCCGGTTACCGGCCAGCCCGATTTCGCCCATCTGGTGATCGACTATGCGCCGGGCGCCACAATCGTTGAATCGAAAAGCCTCAAGCTGTTTCTCGGCGCATTCCGCAATCACGCAGGGTTTCATGAAGATGTAACGGTGGGCATCGGCCAGCGGCTGTTTGCCGAGATGGCACCGCAATGGCTGCGGATTGGCGGATACTGGTATCCGCGCGGCGGCATTCCGATCGATGTATTCTGGCAGTCCGGAAAGCCACCGGTCGATCTGTGGCTGCCCGATCAGGGCGTGGCGCCCTATCGCGGGCGAGGTTAGTATTCCATTCATGTGGAATCGGCACCGGCCCGCTCCCGCATCTGTTTCAGGTAACTGAAACAGACCCTAAGGCCCCATCGGCAGGTCGTCCTGGTCGTCATCCTTCCGGCGGCTGCGCCGCTTCTTTTCCGTACCATAGTTATAACCGCTGCTACGCAAACGTTCCTGAGGGGCATTCCAGAAGGCGATGATGGGCACTGATATCGCCACCGCCACCATCACCACGAACATGATCAATAGCGCGGCGATATAAAGCGGCACGCTCAGCGGCAGCGTCAACAGGAACAGGCGGCGCATGCCGATGGTCCAGCTCAGCGGCGACAGCAGCCGCATCCACCAGTACCCAAGACCGTTTTTCTGCGCTGACCCTGCCATGGCCTCCCGCCTATGCTGCCAACCGGAATGGCGCAACGGGTTATTACCACGGGCCTGCTGGTCAGGTTGATATCGTCAGAACGTTGCCGCCGGTTTGGTCTCGTTCATCATCGCCTGCCGCACCAGCGGGATCGGCGGACCACCATAGTTGAGGAAGGCGTCATGGAATGCCTTCCATCCGGCGCGTCCGCCATGCGTTGCGGTCCAGTCCGCGCGCAGTTTGCGGATCATCAACTTGCCCATGGTATAGTTCAGATAAGCCGGATCATAGGTTCCGCGCGCCGCTTGCTGATCGGCAGTGCCTTCATCCTGATAACACTGGTCGATGAACATCTGTTTTGACTGCGCCATGGTCATGCCCTTGGCATGCATGCCGATCGCCGAAAGGAAGCGGCAATCGCGCAGCAGTGCGTTGGAAAGCTGGCCGATATGGACCTGCGGATCGCCTTTGCCGAGCCCGGCTTCCCACATCATTTCTTCCGAATAATGCGCCCATCCTTCAGCATAGGCATAGCCGACGAACAGCCGCCCGAACAGCGAAGGGCTGCGGTTGGCATGGAGGAACTGGAGGAAGTGCCCCGGCATAACCTCGTGCACCGAAGTGAACATCAAATCATCGACGCCAGCGATATAGGCGTCCTGTTTGGCCTTGGTCCACGATGGATCAGGCGGCGAGATGTAGTAGATGGAAGCGATGCCCTTCTCGAACGGCCCCGGAGGATCAATGTAGGCCCCGTTCTGCCGGTTATAGGGCGGGCTTTCATGCACCAGCGCCTTTTCGGTGCCCGGAATGGTAACGATATCCTTGGATTTGACGAAAGCGGTGAGCATCGGGATCTGCCGGGTCGCCTCAGCCACCGGGCCGCCAACGGGCTTGTTGGCGTTCAATTTGTCCATGCAGAGCGGGATCGTCTTGCCCGGTGCGAACTTGGCGCATTCGGCCTTAAGAGCATCCCGATTACGCTTGAGGTCTGCCTGACCGATCTTTTCGAGATCAGCGATCGGCGTATCGACCGCTTCGGTGGCGGAGAGCATATGCGCGAACCGGTCTGCCCCGAGCGCGAAATCCTGCGTCGCGTTCGGCTCCTGACTTTTCAGCCAATCGCGCAAGTCGGCCATCGCTTTGCTTGCCAGTTGCGATGAATCGGTGAGCTGCTTTTGCAAGGCGGGGTCTTTCACATCGGCGAAGGCGGCGCGGGCATCGCTGACATAGGCATCGGCGAATCCGCCAAACCCGGCGGTGCCATATTTGATGAAGCTCGCGGGCATCGGCGCCTTCAGGTTCGCCCTGATCTGACCGGCAGCCGCAGGAATCGCGTTCATATAGGCGATCAGCGCCTTCATTCGTGTTGGCTTGTCAGCATATTCGCGCGCAATGTAGGTGTTGGGATCGAGCGTGCCGATATAGAATGCGGGATTGGTGTGCGGCTGGTCGGCTTCCTTCAGCCAGAACAATTGGCCCTCGGCAACCTTGATCATATTGCCCTGCTCAAACTTTTCGTCGCCGGTAAGCTGGGTATAAGCCTTGGCGTGATCGATCACCCCTTGCAGGAAATCCGCCTTCGCCTTCAATCCGGTCTCGCTCCAGTCGGGCAGCTTGCCATCAAACTGGTGCGCGCCCTGATAGACCGCCCAGGCGGGATCAATCGCCAGCCAGCCGTCGATAGTTTTCTGGGTGAACTGTGCCCAGGGTTCAGAAGCCGCAGCCGCGGCGGCAGTGGTTGTCGCGGCTGTCGGCGTGTCTGCCGGTTTGCACGATGCCAGCGATGTCCCCAGCATCAGCGCGATAGCCGCGCGGCCTATGATCTTGCGATGTGCAGCCATTGACGATTCTCCAAGCCAAGTGGTTCCGCCCGAAACTGAACCCGCAGCGCGGCCATGACAAGCGGCATATCGACGAACGACTTGAATGCCATTCGGGTTCCCTTCGTGCGACAAATTTGTTGTAAAATTGCCCGATGTGCATAGGGGCTGCGCGGAACTTCCAACCGGATTGTCACATGCGCGGTTTCTCAAAATACCTGCTTTCTATTCTGGCATTGATGGCCACGCTCGGGCTGGCGAGCGCGGCTTCGGCCAAGAGCGATACGCAGTACTGGCAGACGCTGCACGTCAGCTGGAAAGTCAGCAATCGTGTGGTTCTCACCAACGATGCCGTGATGCGAACCAGCGATGCCCGCGGGCGCTATCAGATCGCCAATCACTTTATGGTGGGGTACAAGTTGGGCAAGCACTGGTCGGTTGCGCTGGGGCATACCGCCGATCTGCAATACGTCCACAGCAGCTACGCGACGATGGAAAACCGGTTCCGGCAGGATGTGAGTTACGACAGCCTGTTGATGATCGGCAAGGCCAAGGTCAGCGCCCGGCTGCGGCTCGAAGAGCGCTGGCGCGATGGGTTCACCGGGACCGGATGGCGGCTGCGGCCTTTTGTCAGGCTCGCAATACCCTTGCCGAACAAGCTGACGCTGAACCTCGGTCACGAAAGCTTTGTTGATCTTGATACCACCGGGTTTCAAAAGGTAGCGGGGCTCGAGCGGATGCGAAATTCGATCATTCTGGACCTGCCGCTGGGCAAGCATTTCGGCCTTGGCATCGGCTATGTCGAGCAGCACGGATTTGTCCCGGGAGCCGAAGACACCGACGATCACGTCGCCTCGGTGCAGATCAATGCCGCGTTCTGAGCGCCACAATCAGACAAACGAATCAAGCACATAACCAAGCGAGCGTACGGTGCGCAACGGATCCGGCGCGCCTTTGGCGATCAGGGTGCGGCGCAGGCGTCCGATCCATACATCGACCGTGCGTTCATCGATCCCCAGCGCATGCTTGCCCAACCGCTCGATCAGCGTTGCCCGCGAAAACACCTGATCGGGGTTTTCGACAAAGTGCACGAGCAATCTGAATTCGTTGGGCCGCAGCGCCACAACCGTGCCTTCGATCCGCACCTGATGGGCGTTGAGGTCAATAGCGAGGTTGCCGTGGCTAAGCCGCTGTCGCGCGGGTGCGGCGGCATGGGCGAAGGCGTCGACGCGGGCGAGCAGGCGCTCAGCATCCAGTGGGCCGACGAGGTAATCATCGGCTCCCGCCTGCAACGCCCGGCGGCGCGCATCATCGTCTGCCGCTTCGAGCACCATCGTAAGATGCGCCTGCCGCGTTACTGCACCTTCACGCAAGCGGCGGCAAAGTTCGAGTCCGGAAAGTTTGGGGCACAGCCAATCTATGAAGGCCCAGACCTTGCCGTGCAGTTCTTCCTGCGGCGGCTGGTCATCAAGGGCGATCACCCTCCATCCGGGAAGCGCGCGCAGGATATCTGCGACAAGACCGGCCGAGGGGGCGGTGAGCAGGATGGTGTTGGTGTCTTGCATGGTGCACTGCCTAACACCGCTGTTTGACGTTTTTGTGACGATAATGTGTCAAGCACTTTCAGAGCTTGCACGATTAACCCCGTGGTCAGCGTTCCTGTCATACCAATGTCACAGCAAAACAGATGAATAATGCGCGCAATAGTCCTATGATCGGGGTTCGTGCTGATGGAGTTGAGGATGAGGGCGCTTTGCCTGCTGCCTGCTGTACTGTGCCTGGCCAGCCCGGCCTTGGCGGAGAAACTGGTGTTCGATCATCGTTTGTCTCCGCCGCTCAAAGAGGTGCTTGACCAGGGCAGGGCCGAGATGGTCCTGTTTGATGCCAGCAATCCGCGCTACATCATTGACCGGATCGCGGTGGCAGGAAAATCGGCGCAATATTGGACCGAAGCGCTGGAAATCATCGCGCGCACACCGGCCAAAAACATGAAGACTTCTGCCGACTGGGTGGCGGAACTGAAGCGCGAGGCAGACAAGATTTGCCCCAATGATGTGTCGGTCATCGCGCAGGATGAGGCATCGATAACCTATCAGCGCCATTCGCCCGATTGCCCAGCCGAACGCGCGCCGGTTGCCATTTACCGGGTGATCGCGGGCAAGCGGTCGATGTTCCTGCTGGCAGTACTGTCACGCAGCGATTTTGGTGAAACCGCGCGCCGCCAATGGCTTGAACTGCTTGCATCAGCCCATATCGAATAGAATTGCGCTCGATGGGGGTGGCACTGTCATATTAGTGTCGCAACAATGTCATCAAGCATACGCATTAACGACATAGACGACGCCTAGTTCGGACCTCGAAGCCGCGCTGGGGGCGATTCGCACAAGGCGTTTTCCCAAGCTGGCTTCTGGTAACAAGCCAAAGCTGTCTCAGGGAAAACCCATGATCCGCCTCCATTCGCGTACCCCCGTTTCTACCGCTGCAATCGCCGCCGCCCTGATGTTCGGCCATTCAGCCACCGCATCCGCCGCGATGACCATCACCGATACCGCCGTCATCATCGATGGCGCCGCCGGATCGGACGATGCTGAGCCCGCCAAGGACACCACCGCCAAGGCCTCGGATAACTCCGGCCTCACCGAAATCGTTGTGACCGCAACCAAGCGCGAAACCAACCTGCAGAAAACCCCGATCGCCATTTCGGTGATGGCACCCGAAGCGATCAAGGATCGCCACGTGCAGAGCCTGATCGACATGGCTGACGGCGTGGTGCCTTCACTGCGCGTTGCCACGTTCGAATCGCGCCAGTCGGCGCTGACCATCGGCATCCGCGGCATCGTTCCCGCTGACGCAAACCAGACCGCGCGCGATCAGGGCGTCGGCGTCTATCTCGATGGAGTTTACCTTGGCCGTCAGCAGGGGCTCAATGCGGCGCTGTTCGATATCGCCCGCGTTGAAGTGCTGCGCGGCCCGCAGGGCACGCTGTTCGGCCGCAATGCCGAAGGTGGTGCACTCAGCATCATCGCCAAGAAGCCTACCGGTGAATTCGGTGGGCGGGTTGCCGCTGGCGTGGGCAACTATGGTGCCTATAACGGCGAAATCCATGTCGATCTGCCCGAATACGCCAATGTTTCTGTCAAGCTTGACGGTTTGGTCAATCACCAGGGCGCCACCGTCTCGAACCCGCTCGGGGGCCAGACGGGCTGGAACTATCACAATAACATCGGCGGCCGCATCACCGCGCTGTGGAAGCCGATCGACGACTTCTCTGCCGAGCTTTCCTATGATCAGGCCCAGGACGAAAACACGCCGTTCTACAGCCAACTGATCAACTACAACCCCACCGGAAAGACCGTTGGCCAGTATGACACGGTGTCGCTCAAGCTGGTGGCTCCCGGCAGCCCTGCTGGCACTACGACTGTCTGCACAACCTGCATCGCACCGCTTTCGCCGCTGGTTCAGGTATCGGGTACCACCCGCCAGAGCGCTGCCGATATCGGCGCGCCGCAGGCCCCCAGCGTGGACAAGACGCACGGCTTCACCGCCAACCTGAAGTACAAGGTTTCATCCGGGCTCGAACTGCGGTCGATCACCGCATGGCGCGGCGTGAACACCGAGCAGTGGGACAATTCGGGCGGCGCACACCGCACGATCTATGCTCCCAATGCCAACTTCAGCCGCTACAGCCTGTCGAACTTGCATCAGACGCAGTTCAGCCAGGAACTGCAGGCAGTCGGCAGCCTTGATCACTTCGATTACGTGGTTGGCCTTTACTACTTCACCGAGCAGGTCCGCGAATTCGCCGCGACGCCTTCCACCAACAAATGGAACGCAACCGGCACCGGCTACACGATCAACGATGCCCTGACCTGGAACGTGGCCAACTGGGTCGTTCAGCGTGACAGCAATGCCAGGGCGCAGTCCTATGCCGCCTTCGCTCATGCAACCTGGTCACCCACAGATTCTCTCCACCTCACCGTGGCTGGCCGCTACACCAAAGACAAGCGTAACGGTGCGCTGACCAAGGTGCAGAACGTCGCCTCCAACTTCCCTTTCACCTTTGACAACAGCCGCTTCGATCCGATGGCCACGCTGGCATGGGATGCTGCCGATGGCATCAACCTTTATGCCAAGTATTCGACTGGATACCGCGCCGGTGGTGCCAACGCCCGTTCGCAAACCTTCACCGCCTTCGGTCCTGAAGTGGTCAAGGCTTACGAAGTGGGTGCCAAGCTTGACTTGCTGGACCGCAAGGTTCGTCTGAACCTCGCTGGTTACATCATGGACCGCACCGGTACGCAGATTGATTTCGACAACGTCGATACCGTACCGACCAGCCCGACCTTCAACCTCCACACCGAAGAAACACGCAACGCGGCGGGCGTTTCCAAAATCCGTGGCTTTGAAGCAGAGCTGACTGCCAAGCCGATGGATCATGTGACCTTTGGCGCATCATATGCCTATACCTACACCAAGGTTCCGGCGATCCCGAACCCGTTCCTCATCGGCAACCCGCTGGCGCAGGTGTTCGTGGTCTACACCCCCAAGCACGCTGCATCGGGCTATCTTGATTACGATCTGCCGATCAATGATGCAGGCACCAAGGTGCGGTTCCACATCGATGGCAACTATGCCAGCGAGCAGTACAGCTTCCAGGCGGAAGACGTGCTGGCTGAACCCAGCTTCGTCGTGAACGGCCGCATCGCGCTGGTCGACGTTTCGATGGGTGCCGGCGGCCAGAAAGTTACGTTCTCGGCATGGGCACGCAATCTGTTCAACGAATCGCACATCTATCGCCGCTCGAATGCCAACAACGGCACGCTGGGCGCCTATGCCAACTTCAACGCACCGCGCACATTCGGGTTCGATGCATCGATCAGCTTCTGATCGCGCGGCCTTAAACTGAACGGAAAAGGGAGGCTGCGGCCTCCCTTTTTTGTCGGTGCTATATCGCTATTTCGGGTGGAATTCTGCCTGGAAAGAAACTGGCTCCCCGAGTAGGATTCGAACCTACGACCAAGTGATTAACAGTCACCTACTCTACCGCTGAGCTATCGGGGAGCAACCCGATGGGCAGGGGAGCGCCTATAGCAGTGCTGGAAGGTTTGGCAAGCCGGGGAAGCGGGGAAAATCAGACGAGGAACTGCTCGGCAAAAATGCGCTCTTCCAGGCTCATCGCGGGATCGAACAGCAGGGTCAGCTGGTGCTGCCGCGCGATGGCGATGCGCACTTCGGCAACGTCACGGACTTCCTTCTGATCAGCCACCGCAGCCACCGGGCGGCTTTCAGGATCGCGCGCCGTGAAGGTTACTTCGGCGCTGTCCGGCAGGATCGCGCCCTTCCAGCGGCGGGGGCGGAAGGGGCTGAGCGGGGTGAGCGCCAGCATGCCGCAGCCCAGGGGCAGGATCGGGCCATTTGCCGAGAGGTTATAGGCGGTTGATCCCGCCGGTGTCGCCACCAGCACGCCGTCACCTGCGAGTTCAGCCATGCGGACCTTGCCGTTGACCTTGACCTCAAGCTTGGCAGTCATCCGGGTTTCACGCAGCAGTGAAATCTCGTTGATCGCATAGTGGCGGTGCACCGAGCCATCGCGGCGCGTTGCCACCATCTCCAGCGGAACAACCGCAACGGTGCGTGCGCGTTCGACCCGCTCGGCGATCGACCGCTTTGATTTCAGGCGGTTCATCAGGAAGCCGACGGTGCCCAGATTAACCCCGTAAACCGGTACGACGCGCCCCGCATCGAGCATTTCATGCAACACATGCAGCATGAAGCCATCACCGCCGACCACCACCAAGGCATCGGCCTGTTCAAGCGGCACCCAGTCATGCGCGGCGCGCAGATCGCCCGCGCCGTCCTGCGCCTTGTCCGTGTGCGACACCACAAGCGCGAGTTTCTTCGGGCTGCCCATGGCGCGCCTCGTATCGGGCGCGGCGCGCTTTGGCAATAATTGAGGGTTTTGCAACGAGTTTGCCGCTAGTGCGAAACGATGGAGCACCTGCGCCCCAATGCCGCCGATGCTGGCCGCGACGCCCTCACCGGGCTTCCCGGCGCGGTCGCCGCGCGTCAGCGGCTCGAAACATGGCTGGCCGAGGGCCAGGTTCACGCGCTGCTGCTGTCACTGACGCGGCTTGAGACGGTGAACCTGGCCTATGGCAGCGCGGCGGGCGATGGGGTGCTGGCAGAAGCCGCGGCGCGCATTCAGCACTTCGCCGGGGCCGAACTTGATTCGAACTGGCTGGCGGCGCGGCTCGGCGGCGGCAGCTTCCTGCTGGCGGCAAGAGGCGCGCACAGCCGCGAGCGCTGGGTGCTGTTCGGACAGGGGCTGGCTGAATACGTCGCACGGCCAATGCCGCAAGCGATTGGCGCGATGCAGATGCTGCCGCGCATCGCGCTGATCCGGGCGCTGTCGGGGGAGGATGCAGGATCGGTGATTGACCGGCTGGTGCAGGCGCAGGCGACTTCGCGCGCGCGGCGGGTGCACTGGATTGACGGTGCTGCCACGCGGCCCGGGCGATCAGCCGCGCAGCTTGAGGCTGATCTGCTGGGGGCCGTGGCGCGCGATGAGATTTCGATCCTGTTTCAACCGCAATTCGCCATGCCGGGCGATCGGCTCACCGGGGCCGAGGCGCTGGCCCGCTGGGAGCATCCACAGCTTGGCCGCATCGGCGCGGGCGCGCTGTTCGCCATCGCCGAGCGGGCGGATCATGTCGCGCAGCTTTCGCAACATATTGCCGCCAAGGCGTTGGCGCTGGCGCGGGCCTGGCCTGAGCATCTGCGGCTATCGATCAACGTCACCGCGGCTGATCTGGCGGCGCATGATTATGCTGCGGTGCTGGCGGGCATTGTCCAGGCGAGCGGCTTTGCGGCGAGCCGTTTGACGCTCGAGGTTACCGAGCAGGCGCTGCTGGGCGATATCGAACTGGCGCGGCAATCGCTCGCGGCGCTTTCGGCGGCGGGGATGCGGATTGCGCTCGATGATTTCGGCGCGGGGTTTTGCAACTTCCGCTATTTGAAACTGCTGCCGCTGGACTATTTGAAGCTGGACCGCGCAATGGTCGATGGCATCGCCGAAGACCCGCGCGATCTGGCAGTGCTGCGGGCGATTGTAGCAATGGCGCGGGCGCTGGGGCTGGGGGTTATTGCCGAGGGGATCGAAACCGAGGCGCAACGTGCGGCGGTAGAGGCTGAGGGATGCGGGTGCTGGCAGGGGTTTTTAAGGGCTGAGCCGATGGGGGCGGAGGCGTTTTTGGGGATGATGGGGTAATCATAGACCTCTACCCATCAGGGGAGTGGGTTGGGAGAGGGGCTGCAAGCAGTACCCTCGCTCGGCGCTCCGCCCCCACAC
>JANLOZ010000174.1:0-13882 GCA_031366845.1 Novosphingobium sp.
TCGTGCATATGGCGGATTTCCCCATGCACCGGCACCAGAATTTCCGGGCGAATCCAGCCGTACATCGCTTCGAGCTCGGGCCGACCCGGATGACCGGAAACATGGATCGGGCTTTGCCGATCGGTGACGATCAGCACGTCATCATCGGCGAGCTTGTTCTGGATACGGCCGATGGCAATTTCGTTGCCCGGTATCTGCCGGCTGGAAAACAGCACGACGTCGCCTGCTTGCAGCTTGATATCGTGATTGCCATCCGAAATCCGCGCCAGCGCCGCGCGCGGTTCACCCTGCCCGCCGGTGGCGACAATCATCACCTCGCCGCGCGGCAGGTTCATCGCCGACTTCGGATCGATGACATCGGGGAAATCCTTCAGATAACCAGATGCCTGCGCAGTGCTGATAATCCGGTCGAGCGATCGCCCGGTCACGCACAGCTTGCGCCCCGAGGCGAGCGCCACCGCACCCAGTGTCTGCAAACGCGCAACGTTCGATGCAAAAGTCGTGACCAGCACCCGCCGGCCCTTGTGCTTGTCCACTTCCGCCAGCAGACCGCGCAGCACACCGCCTTCGGAACCCGAACCTTCAGCGTTGAACACATTGGTCGAATCGCAAACCATCGCCAGCACGCCAGAATCGCCAATCGCGGTGAGTTCCTGCGGCGTGGCCGGGGTGCCGACCAGCGGCTCGTCATCGAGCTTCCAGTCACCGGTGTGGAAAATCCGGCCATAGGGCGTCTCGATCACCAGCGCGTTGCCCTCGGCAATCGAGTGCGCGAGCGGGACGTAGCGGACTTTGAATGGCCCGAGCTCAATGAATTCAGGATCGCGCACCACGTTCAGCTCAATCTTGCCGAGCAAGCCGGCTTCCTCAAGTTTCGAACTCACCAACCGCGCGGTGAAAGGCGTGGCATAGAGCGGCACGCCCAGTTCCTGCGCGAAATAGGGCACCGCGCCGATGTGATCCTCATGGGCGTGGGTCAACACCACGGCGATCAGGTCCGCGCGGTTCTGTTCGATGAAATCGAGATCGGCGAAGACCAGTTCGGTGCCGGGATATTCGCTCGCGCCAAAGGTCATGCCCAGATCGACCATGATCCATTTGCCATCGCAGCCATAGAGGTTGACGTTCATGCCAATCTCGCCCGAACCGCCGAGCGCGCAGAAGATCAGTTCTTTACCGGGTTTCATGCTGGATAAATCATTCTGCTGGCTTCGCTCTCTCGGCAAGGATGGCGAGGCCATCGAGCATCAGGTCGGGATCGACCGCGTCAAAAATGTCGGTGTGATCGTTGAACAGCACCGCAAGCCCGCCGGTTGCCACAACCTTGGCCGGGCGGCCGATTTCTGCGCGCATCCGTGCGATCAGGCCTTCCATCATCGCCACGTAGCCCCAGAACACGCCGATCAGCATCTGGTCTTCGGTGTTGGTGCCGATCACCGAACTGCTCTTGGGTGCCTCGATGGCAATGCGCGGCAGCATCGCGGTGTTGCCGACCAGCGCATCGAGCGAAAGGTTGATCCCCGGCGCGATTATCCCGCCTTTGTAGGAGCCGCGAAAATCGATGACGTCAAATGTGGTGGCGGTGCCGAAATCGACAATGATCAGATCGCCCGGGTGTTTGGCATGGGCTGCCACGGCATTGACCGCGCGATCCGCGCCGAGCGAGCCGGGCTGATCGACGTCAATATCGATAGCATAGTCAGCATCGCCTTGCCCGGCGACCAGTGGATCGATGTTGAAGTAATGTTTGCACAGCACGGTGAGATTATGGAGCGCGCGCGGCACCACCGTCGAGACAATGATCTGGTCGATCGCCTGCCGCTCAATCCCGCGGATTTGCAGCAGTTGCATCAGCCACACGGCATATTCGTCACCGGTGCGGCGCGGGTCAGTGGCGATGCGCCAGCGCGCCTTGATCTTGCCGTCCTCGATCAGCGCGAAGACGACATTGGTATTTCCTGCATCGATGGCGAGCAGCATGGCGGACACTCTCAGTCGGGCATGGCAAGGCGAACCTCACCGGCGTGAATTACGCGCGTCGTGGCCCCTGAAAGCCCCAAGAGCAAGGCTCCATCGTCGGTTAGCCCGGCAAAAGTGCCCTTGTGGAACGGCTCGCCGGGCTCGCCGACTTCCAGCAGCGTGCCGAGCGGGTGCGCGGCAGCGAGCCAACGCGCGATTATCGATCCGAGACCGTAAGAGCGCCATCGGCCCAGATCTTGCGAAAGGCAATCGGCAAGGCGGACGGCGAACAGATCGCGGTCAGGTGCGGGGCCGAATGCGGACAAAGCAATTGTTTTGCGGTCGGGCAGGTTCGGCGCGGCGGCAAGGTTTACACCGATGCCGACTACGACCGAATCACCAACCCGCTCGAGAAGAACGCCGGCAAGTTTGGCATTGCCGATCATAACATCGTTTGGCCATTTGAGCACGGCCTGTTGCGGCGGCTGGAGGGCCGCCGCAATGGCCTCGATCAGCGCCAGCCCAGCGACCAGCGCAAGGCTGCTTGGCGGTGGGTCGCCAAACCTTGGCAGGACTACAGTCGAGCCCATGAAATTCCCCGCGCCATCAAACCATTCACGCCCTTGCCGTCCGCGTCCGGCCGTTTGCCGGTCGGCGATGAGCCAGTGGCCTTCGGGCACGGACTCGCCGCTCGTGATACGCTCGGCAAGCGCGGCGTTGGTCGAACGGATTGAGGCGAGCCGCTCAATCAACCGACGTGGAACAGCGCTGCCGTCGCCTTTGTGGTCAGTTCCGCCAGCCAGGGCGTCAGCAAATATCCGAGCGGCGAGATGAACAGGCAGCAGACCAGCAGGATCGCCTGATGCACCCAGTCGCTCTTGCCCAGGGCTTTGCCGGCGGGCTCGTCAAAGTAGATCACCTTGACCACCTTGAGGTAATAGAATGCGCCGATCACGCTCGCGGCAATGCCGAGCGCCGACAGCCAGATCATCCCCGCCTGCACCGCCGCCTGAAACACGACGAACTTGCCCCAGAAGCCGAACAGCGGCGGGATACCGGCGAGGCTGAACATGACCATGGCAATGCACAGCGACAGCACGCGGCGGCTGCGCGAAAGCCCGGCAAGGTCAGCGATGGCATCAACCGGCTCACCGTTTTCATCCTTGAGCATCAGCACAGCGACAAAACCGGCAAGAGTCATCGCCACATAAATCGCCAGATAGGTGAGCATTCCGGCAGCACCCGCCGGTGTCGCGGCGGCAAGCCCGATGAGGATGAAACCGACATTGTTGATCGACGAATAGGCGAGCAGCCGCTTGATATTGCTCTGGCCGATAGCCCCCAACGCGCCGATGATAATCGAGGCCAGCGCGGCGAATATGACGATCTGCTGCCACACATGAACCTGTGCACCGAAGGCATCGAGCGCAACCCGCATCGTCAGCGCCATCGCCGCAACCTTGGGCGCAGAGGCGAAGAACAGCGTGACCGGCGTCGGCGCGCCTTCATAAACATCGGGCGTCCACATGTGGAACGGAACCGCGCTGATCTTGAAGGCCAGGCCGGCAAGAACGAAGGTCACCGCGACCACCATTCCCATCGACATGCCGCTGGCCGTCGCCGCATGAATGCCATCGAAGCCTGTGGTCCCGGCGAAACCATAGACCAGGCTCATGCCGAACAGCAGGATGCCACTGGCAAGCGCACCGAGAACGAAATATTTTAACCCGGCTTCGACAGATCGCTCATCCTGGCGCAGGAACGCTGCAAGCACGTAGGCCGCGAGCGAGTTCATTTCGAGGCCGATGTAAAGCGCGATCAGGTCGGATGCGGAGACCATAATCCCCATGCCCAGCGCGGCGAACACTATCAGCACCGGATATTCGGCGCGCATCGCCTTGGCCCGTTCAAAGAACGCCGGGGCAACCAGCAGCGCAGCGATTGACGCGGCGTAAATCAACAGCTTGGCGAAAGCGGCGAAGGCATCGGCGCGCAATTGGCCTGAGAAGAGCTGAGTCGCTGCGCCGCTCGCACCGCTGCAGAGCACGGGTGCTTCGATCACGGCTGCCAATGCCAGGGTTGCAACTGCGCCCCAGGTGATCGCCCAGGCCGCCTTGTCTCCGCCCCAGGCGGCGGCGAGCAACAGGATAAGGCCCGCCACCGAAAGCAGCTCCTCAGAAGCGATCAGGCGCAGGATGTGCATCCAGTCCATTACTGCGCCCCTTCATGTTCGGCATGCATTTCAGCAGGTTGTCCCCTGGTCACGGTAAATTGCGCATCGCCCGCAGGCCGCGCCCGGGCGACGCGCGCCTCAAGCGCTCCGATATCTGCCCGCATTGGCGCGAGAAAGCTTTCGGGATAGATCCCCATCCACAAAACCGGGATCGTCAGCGCGGCGACCATCATGATCTCCCGCGCATCAAGATCGCGCATCGCGGCGGCATCTGCGTTCTTCTGATCGCCAAAGGCCACGCGGCGATAGAGGTATAGCATATAGGCCGCGCCCAGGATCACACCGCTTCCGCAGATGAAGGTTACCCAGCTCGAAACCTGATATATCCCTGCAAGGCTCAGGAATTCGCCGACGAAGCCTGACGTTCCGGGCAGGCCAACCGAGGCCAAGGTGAAGATCATAAAGAACAGCGCATAGCGCGGCATGTTGATCGAAAGCCCGCCGTAGCGGTCAATCTCGCGGGTGTGCAACCGGTCATAGATGATCCCGACACATAGGAACAATGCGCCCGAAACGAACCCGTGGCTGAGCATGACCAGCATCGAACCTTCAAGCCCCTGCCGGTTGAATGCAAACAGCCCGATGGTGACAATCGCCATGTGGGCAACCGACGAATAGGCGATCAGCTTTTTCATATCGCTCTGCACCAGCGCCACCAGCGAGGTGTAAACCACGGCAATCATCGACAGCGCAAAGATCAGCGGCGCGAACTCAGCCGAGGCCTCAGGGAACATCGGCAGCGAGAAGCGGATGAAGCCGTAGCCGCCCATTTTGAGCAGCACGCCCGCCAGCAGCACCGAACCGGCGGTCGGGGCCTGCACGTGCGCATCGGGAAGCCTTGTGTGCACTGGACACATCGGCATTTTCACCGGAAAGCTGGCGATGATCGCGAGACACAGCCATTTTTGCGCTCCCGGGGCGAAATCATAGGCCAACAGTGTGGGGATGTCAGTCGTGCCCGCATCGTTCGCCATCCACAGCATGGCGATCAGCATCAGCACCGATCCCAGCAGGGTGTAGAGGAAGAACTTGTAGCTGGCGTAAATCCGGTTCGCCCCGCCCCAGACGCCGATGATCAGATACATCGGGATGAGGCCAGCCTCGAAGAAAATGTAGAACAGGAACAGATCCTGCGCGGTGAACACGCCAATGATCAGCATTTCCATCAGCAGGAAGGCAGCCATATATTCGCCGACGCGGCTCTCGATCGATTTCCAGCTTGCGCCAATGCAAACCGGCATCAGGAACAGCGTCAGCTCGATAAGCAGCAGGGCAATGCCATCGATTCCAAGCTTCCAGCTGAACCCGGCGAACAGCGGCAGGCTTTCCTGAAACTGCCAAGGCTTGTGCTCAAGGCCGCTGTCAAAATTGAGCCACAGCACAATGCCGAGCGCGAAGTTGATCAACGTCGCGGTGAGCGCGATGCGCCGCGCAGTTTGCGCCGGGCTGACGAGGCAGCCGATGGCTCCCGCAAGCGGGACCAGCATCAGCAGGCTGAGGATGGGGAAGTTCTGCATGGCCCCTATCCCATCCTCGCCCAAATCGATCCGACGGCAACCGCAAGCCCGATCAGCATCACCAGTGCATAGGAATAAAGGTAACCCGACTGCACCTTCTGCGCGACGCGCGTTCCTTGCACCACCAGCCATGCGGCACCGTCTGGGCCGAAGCGGTCAATCGTGCCCTCGTCACCAGCGTGCCAGAACAGGCGGCCGATCCAGAATGCCGGGCGAACGAACAGGAAGTTGTAGAGCTCGTCAAAATACCATTTGTTGTACACGAACTTGTGCAGCTCCGAGAACTGCTTGACGAATGCCGCCGGAGCCCCTGGATTGCGGATGTAGCTGTTCCAGGCGATGGCAAAGCCGGTGACCATCACCGCGAACGGTGCCCATTTCACCCACAGCGGCACTTCGTGCATGGCGTGGATCAAATGCTCGCTGAACGCGACTGCGCCCTTCCAGAACGCGCCGCTGCCGTCAGTAATGAACGCGCCGTGGAACAGAAACCCGGCGAACACTGCGCCGAGCGACAGAACCCCGAGTGGCACCAGCATGGTCAGCGGGCTTTCGTGCGGGTGATAGCCCGCGGTTCCGTCATCGCTAGCCCCGTGATCGCCCTGCGCGTGTTCATCATGGCCGTGATCGCCATGCCCTTGCGCATCATGAACCGCATGTTGAATATGCTCAGACTGCGCCCAGCGCGGTTTGCCGTAGAAGGTCAGGAACATCAGTCGCCACGAATAGAAACTGGTCAGCAGCGCCGCCGAAATCCCGCACCAGAAGCCGAAACTCCCGGCGGAACTTGCGCTGGCATAGGCCGCCTCAAGGATCGAATCCTTCGAATAGAAGCCCGCAAAACCGAACACGTCGACAATGCCCACGCCGGTAATCGCCAGCGTTCCTGCCATCATCGCGTAGAATGTCAGCGGGATCTGTTTCCGCAGGTTCCCGTAATAGCGCATGTCCTGCTCATGGTGCATCGCGTGGATCACCGATCCTGCGCCAAGGAACAGCAGCGCCTTGAAGAACGCGTGGGTGAACAGGTGGAACATCGCCGCCCCCGGCGCGCCCACGCCCGCCGCGACGAACATATAGCCGAGCTGCGAGCAGGTTGAATAGGCGATCACCCGCTTGATGTCCCACTGGCAGGTGCCAATGGTGGCGGCGAAAAAACAGGTTGCCGCGCCGACATAGGTCACCACGTTCATCGCCACTTCGCTGGTCGCGAACATCGGCGAAAGGCGGCAGACCATGAACACGCCCGCTGTCACCATAGTTGCCGCATGGATCAGCGCGGAGACTGGCGTCGGGCCTTCCATCGCATCGGGCAGCCACGTGTGAAGGCCAAGCTGCGCGGACTTTCCGCAAGCGCCGATGAACAGCAGGATGCACAGGATCGTCATCGTATCCCAGCGCGTGCCGAGGAAACCGATGGTGCTGCCAGCCATGCTTGGCGCGGCGGCGAGGATTTCGGGGATCGAAACCGTGCCGAACACCAGATAGGTGCCGAAAATCCCCAGCATGAAGCCAAGGTCACCCACCCGGTTGACGACAAAGGCCTTGATCGCGGCGGCACAAGCGCTCGGTTTTTTGAACCAGAAGCCGATCAGCAGGTACGAGGCAAGCCCCACCCCTTCCCAGCCGAAGAACATCTGAACCAGATTGTTGGCGGTCACCAGCATCAGCATGGCGAAAGTGAACAGGCTCAGATAGGCGAAGAACCGCGGTTGATCGGGGTCTTCGTCCATATAGCCCCAGCTATAAAGATGGACCAGCGCGGAGACGGTGGTGATCACCACCAGCATCACCGCGGTGAGCGTATCGACCCGCAGCGCCCAATCGAAATTCAGGCTGCCCGACTGCACCCAGTGAAGAACGTGGGTTGTGCTGGGTTCAGCACTGCCGCTGACGTAGGACAGGAAGATCGGCCATGACAGCGCAGCGGAGAGGAACAGCGCGCCGGTCGTGATCGACTTGGCTACGGTGTTGCCCAGCACGCGGTTACCAAGCCCGGTGATGATCGCGGCGAGCAGGGGCGCGAAAACGATGAATAGGATCGAACTCAACGCGCACCTCCGAAAATAGGGACAGTCCCTATTTTTGAAAAATAGGGACTGTCCCTATTTTCTCTCGTCCCATTTTCTCTCGCCATGGACATCACCCCTTCATCCGGTTGACATCATCAACCGCAATCGTGCCCCGGCGGCGGAAATAGACCACCAGAATCGCGAGGCCAACCGCCGCCTCCCCCGCCGCAACGGTCAGCACGAACATGGCAAAAATCTGCCCGGTAAGATCATGCAGAAAGCTGCTGAACGCGACAAGATTGATGTTCACCGCGAGCAAGATCAGTTCGATCGCCATTAATATGACGATGACGTTCTTGCGGTTGAGGAAGATCCCCAGCACGCCCAGCACAAACAGGATCGAGCTGACGATGACGTAATGTTCGATGCCGATCATGCTAAAAATCCTCTCCGAGCTTGCTCGGGGAGGGGGACCGCCCGAAGGGTGGTGGAGGGGTCCGCCGCAAAGCGGCGGCTTTGCCGCCTTACCCCTCCGTCAGCGCTGCGCGCTGCCACCTCCCCGAGACAAGCTCGGAGAGGATTTAAGTTAGTAGTCACAACACTACCCCCTCACCCACCCCGGGCTTCATATTCACCGTCGCCTCATCGGGCCGCCTGGCGATCTGCTGCGCAATGTTCTGCCCGCGCGCATCGCCGCGCTTGCGGTGGGTCAGCACAATCGCGCCGATCATGGCCACCAGCAGGATCACGCCTGCCGCTTCAAACAGGAACAGATAGCGCGTGTAAAGCAGCGCGCCGATGGCCTCGATGTTGCTGCCGCTGCTCGGCATCGCCGCTGCGCCGGATGCTTTGCCCAGCTTCAGCGCGCCGGCCTTGTAAGCCCCCAGCCCCAGCAGCAATTCCATGAACAGCGCCACCGCCAGAGCCACGCCCAGCGGCGCGTTCTTCATGAACCCGGCACGCAATTCGGCAAAATCGATGTCGAGCATCATCACCACGAACAGGAACAGCACCGCCACCGCGCCAACGTAAACGATCACCAGCAGCATCGCGATGAACTCCGCCCCGCACAGCACCATCAACCCCGCCGCGTTGAAGAACGCGAGGATCAGCCACAGCACCGAATGCACCGGATTGCGCGACAGGATGGTGAACGCGCCGCTGGCGATCACCATGAAGGCGAAGAGGTAAAAGGCAATGACCTGGATCATACTAAAATCCTCTCCGAGCTTGCTCGGGGAGGGGGACCGCGCGAAGCGTGGTGGAGGGGTGCGGCGTCGCAGACGTCGCTTGCGCGGCGGCCCCTCCGTCAGTCCCTTCGGGCCTGCCACCTCCCCGAGCAAGCTCGGAGAGGATTGATCTGATCGCGTTTATCATCGCCCGGCCCCTAACGATACGGCGCATCGGCTTCAAGGTTCGCGGCGATGGCCCGCTCCCACTTGTCCCCGTTCGCCAGCAGCTTGGCCTTGTCATAGAGCAGTTCTTCGCGCGTTTCGGTCGCATATTCGAAGTTTGGCCCCTCAACCACGGCATCGACCGGGCAGGCTTCCTGGCAAAACCCGCAGTAGATGCATTTGGTCATGTCGATGTCATAGCGCGTGGTGCGGCGGCTGCCATCCTCTCGCGGTTCCGCCTCGATGGTAATCGCCTGCGCCGGGCAGACCGCCTCGCACAGCTTGCAGGCAATGCAGCGTTCCTCACCATTGGGATAACGCCGCAGCGCATGTTCCCCGCGAAAGCGCGGGCTGATCGGGTTCTTCTCGAACGGATAGTTGATCGTCGCCTTGGCCTTGAAGAAATACTTCAAGGTCAGCCAATGCGCTTTGAGGAATTCCCACAGGGTGAACGATTTGATGAGTTGGGCGGCACTCATCCCTCATCCTTCCGCGCAACACAGCGCCCCGGCACGATCACCAGAAATGGCTGCCGCGAGGTCTTGGCCTGGTCGGAAATCAGCGCGGTGGGAGATAGCAGCAGCCTGAGCGTGCCATCCGGCTGCCGCGCATAGTGCAGCATCGTCGCGCAGCCTTTTTCCGTGAACACGCAAGGGCCTGTCGCGGTAAACAGCGCCATTCCGGCGTCGGTGCCGGTCGCCATAACCTTCGCCTTGCCGCCCACATTGAGCGGGCTTTCGGGCCAGTTGGCCACGGCCTTGTCGCCCTTGAGCACCAGCGTGAAGCCCATCTTGGCGGCGTCGATGCCGCCCATCCGCTGGAACTGTATCTTGTCGCCTTGCCCGGCGATCACCACCGGCACATCGGCGGTGCAATCGAACGCGCCGACGACAGTAGGTTCCGCGGCCTTCGCCGCCATTGCGAGAATAAGAAGACTGATCATTTGAAATGCCCCGTTGCCATAAGATAGCCGCTCACCAGACAAACAAAGAACAGCGAGAGCGGCAGGAAAACCTTCCAGCCGAGCCGCATCAGCTGGTCATAACGATAGCGCGGCACCGTTGCCTTCACCCAGGAGAAGATGAAGAAAAAAAACAGAATTTTGCCGAGCAGCCAGACCACGCCCGGAATGTAATAGAGCACCGGAATATCCAGCGGCGGCAAGTATCCGCCCCAGAACAGCGTGGCGTTGAGCGCGCACATCAGCAGCACGTTGGCATATTCACCGAGCCAATAGAGCGCGAAGGCCATCGAGCTGTATTCGGTCTGGTAGCCGGCCACCAGTTCGCTCTCGGCCTCGGTCAGGTCGAACGGCGCACGGCCGGTTTCGGCCATGCCCGAGATCAGGAACATCACCCACATCGGGAACAGCAGCGGATTGGCGACGAAGCCGTTGATCAGCCAGACGTGATGCCGCTGCGCCTCGACGATGTCTTTCATGTTGAAAGACCCCGCCCAAAGAACCACGCAAATCAGGATGAAGCCGATCGAGACTTCATAAGAAATCATCTGAGCTGATGCGCGCATTGCACTGAAAAACGGGTATTTTGAATTGGACGCCCAACCGGCAATCACCGTGCCGTAAACCCCGAGCGACGAGATCGCCAGGACGTAGAGCAGCCCGACATTGATGTCCGCGAGGATCGCGCCCGAGTTGAACGGGATTACCGCCCATGCCATCAGCGCGACGGTGAAGGTGATGATCGGGGCGATCAGGAACAGACCCTTGTTCGCCGCGCTCGGGATAATCGTTTCCTGCAGCGCCACCTTGAGGCCATCGGCGAACGATTGCAGCAGGCCCCAAGGCCCGACCACATTCGGCCCCCGCCGCAGCGCCATCGCCGCCCAGATCTTGCGATCGGCATAGATGATCATCGCCACGCCGAGCATTAAAGGCAGCGCGATCAACAGGATGCCACAGATAGTTGCGAGACCCCATGCGAAGTCATAGGACAGGCCGAGATGTTGGAAGAAGGCGGTCATGCGGTGCCCTCCCGGCAAATAAATAGGGACAGTCCCCATTTTTCCCGCCCCCATTTTTCCCGCCGCAACAACGATGACGAAAAATAGGGACTGTCCCTATTTATTTGCGCCGCGAACAGGTAGAAATCCTGGAAGAACTGGGTCATGCCCTTCCCTCCCCCACATCGTCATCCTGAACTTGTTTCAGGGCCCATCGCGCCGCACGCGCAGGTCCCTCAAGCAAAGGCGCAACTCCACCGTTTTGCTTCTTAACAACGCTTCGGTTGAAAACGGGAAATGGGTCCTGGAGTCGAAGACGCGCTTGCACAAACAAGTTCAGGATGACGGTGTTGGAGGTGTGGGTAGTGCTCATTCCGCCGCCTCCGCTTGCATTGCGCCGTGGAGCAGTTCTGCCGAGCAGCGCTGCATGGTTTCGCTGGCGCGGGCGATGGGGTTGGTGAGGTAGAAGTCCAGAATCGGGTAGGCTTCGATCACGCCGCTCGCCTTTGCTTTCAAAGGCTTAGGCAGCGCGCCGTAATCGGCCAGCCCCTCAACGCCGAGCGCCGGGACCGCCGCGACCATCGCCGCGCGCAAGGCCTCGAAGCTGTCAAAGCCGACTTTCACCCCCAGGCTATCTGCCATCGCGCGTAAAATCGTCCAGTCCTCACGCGCATCGCCGGGAGAAAACACTGCTTTATCAGCAAATTGCACGCGGCCTTCGGTGTTGACGTAGGTTCCGGCCTTCTCGCTGAACGCAGCAGATGGCAGGATTATGTCGGCGGCATGTGCACCCTTGTCACCATGGTGGCCGATATAGACGATGATCGAATCCGAGAACCTGGCGTAGTCCACCTCGTCGGCGCCGAGCGAGAGCAGCAATTTTGGCTTGGCGGCGACCAGATCGGCCACGCCACCGTTCTGTGCATAACCGAGCATCAGCCCGCCCATGCGGCTTGCTGCCATGTGCAAGACGTTGAAACCATTCCACTCGGCCTGCACCAGCTTGAATGCGTTTGCAAAAGCCAGCGCCGGAGCGAGCGCACCCTTAGCGAGCCCGGCCCCGCCGACGATCACCGCCGGGCGTTGCGCATTGGCAAACGCATCGTCGGCGTCCTTCGGCAGATTGTCCAACACCGAAAGATCATTGCCGAGGAACATCGCCGGATAAGTCGTCTCCCATTCGGGGCCGACGACAAAAACCTTTGCCCCGCGCTTCACCGCCTTGCGGATGCGGACATTGACCAGCGGCGCCTCGATGCGAATATTGCTGCCGACGATCAAAATCGCGTCCGCCGTCTCAATCCCTGCGAAGCCCGAATTGAAGGACACCGCCGCAAGGTTCGAACAATCGTAATCTAGTCCGGTCTGGCGGCCCTCAAGCAAAGTGGAGCCCAGGGCCCCCGCCAGAGCCCTGGCAGCGAACATCGTCTCGCAATCAACCAGATCGCCCGCGACAACACCCACCGAGGCCCCCGGCTTCACTCGGGCAATCGCGGCAAAGGCCTCGTCCCAGCTCGCCGCAACCAGTTTGCCGTTTTTGCGCAACCACGGGCGATCGAGCCGCCGCCTGGTCAAGCCATCGACCTGATAGCGCGCCTTGTCCGTAATCCATTCCTCGTTGACGTCGTCATTGCCTCGCGGAAGAATGCGCAGCACTTCGCGGCCCCGGCTATCGAGCCGAATATTCGCCCCACAGGCATCAGACACGTCAATCGACAGCGTTTTCTTGAGTTCCCAGGGCCGCGCCTCAAAGGCATAGGGCTTGGATGTCAGCGCGCCGACCGGGCACAGGTCGATGACATTGGCTGACATTTCATGCCGGGCTGCTTTTTCGAGGTAGGTGGTAATCTGCATCGCCTCGCCGCGATAGAGCGCGCCGATTTCATCCACCCCGGCCACTTCCTCGCTGAACCGCACACAGCGCGTGCAATGGATGCAGCGCGTCATGGTGGTGGCGATCAGCGGCCCCATATATTTATCGGTAACCGCGCGCTTGTTTTCATCGTAGCGCGAGGCACCGCGGCCATAGGCGACCGATTGATCCTGCAGATCGCACTCGCCGCCCTGATCGCAGATCGGGCAATCGAGCGGGTGGTTGATGAGCAGAAATTCCATCACCCCTTCGCGCGCCTTTTTGACCATCGCGCTATCGGTGCGGATCATCTGGCCATCGGCAGCAGGCAGCGCACATGAGGCTTGCGGCTTTGGCGGCCCCGGCGCGACTTCGACCAGACACATCCGGCAATTGCCGGCGATAGAGAGGCGCTCGTGGTAGCAAAAGCGCGGAATTTCCTTGCCCGCAAGCTCGCAAGCCTGGAGCACAGTGGCACCAGCGGGAACTTCGAGTTCGATGCCATCTACGGTGAGTTTAGGCATTAGAATACTCCCGCGACGGACTGACGCCCACCAGCTCAATTCTCGTAATTTCGCTATGCTCTCGCAGGGCGCAAATCGGAAAAACGCCGGTTTTCAAAGTCTCACCGATGAACCATGCGCAAGTTATGTTATCCTGTTCGGCTGACATGGCCGTCATCTTCGGTCCGCCCGAAGCCAGCACGACAACTTTGCCGGGAACGACTGAATTCAAAACCATCGCTGCGCCTCCCCCAGCTCTAGTTCGTCATGCTGAACTTGTTTCAGCACCCATCGTGCCGCAAACGCTGCGCTTTGCTGGAGAAACCCAGCGGCGCGGTTGTGTGCATTAACAACGCTTCGGCGGAGAAGGAGAAATGGGTCCTGAAACGAGTTCAGGATGACGGGGACTGTTGGGGGGACGAAGGTCCTGAACCCCGCGCCTCCGCGCCT
>JANLOZ010000179.1:0-8766 GCA_031366845.1 Novosphingobium sp.
ATCAACCGCAGCGCTTGCAGCCTTCCTGGTCTTGGCCCCCACGCTGGCGAGCGAGGCTACGCCGGCGGCGGCGGCACCGGCTGCAACCTTTGCGGCGGTTGAGGCCTTGGCTGGCTTTGCCGGGGCAGCCTTTGCCGGGGCAGCCTTGGTTGCCGGCTTGGCTGCGGTTTTGGCTGCGGGCTTTGTCGCGACCTTGGCGGCAGGCTTAGCGGCTGGCTTGGCAGCGGCAACCGCCGTCTTTGCAGCAGGTTTGGTGGCAGCCTTGGCCGGAGCAGCTTTTGCCGGAGCCGTCTTGGCAGGCGCAGCAGCGGGCTTGGCAAGTGTCTTTGCAGCAGGCTTCGCGGCGGGCTTGCCACTGGCCTTGGGCGCAGCGGCGTTTTTCTGGAACATGTCGAGCTTGCCGAAAGCTTCGGCGAGCAGATAGTAAACCGTGACGCGGTTCTTGGTGCGATCAGCCTTCATCCGCTCACCCACCTTGGCGAGCGCGGCGTCGAGTTCGTCGTCCGAACCGGTCAACGCCAGCTTCTTTTTCATGAAGCCGTTGCGGACGCGACCAAGCTCCTTCGGATCGGAAAAGCTGACCAGCGACGAATCGCGCTTGGTCAATGCAATGCCGCAATAGCGGACCACGCCTGCGATAATTCCTTCGTCGGCAGCAGGCGCATATTTCCTGACGTCGGCGGACCAATCTACGGCCATAAAGCTCTCCCTTATCGATTGCGACACCCGCTACGTGCAGACCCTGAATGGTTGTAGCGCGCGGGTAGCTAATCGTTTTTTTGGTTCAGGTCCACGAATCTCTTGGACCGCTTGGGTGATCAGGCCGCGGCGCGCAATTCCAGCCGTTCCCAGATCTCGCTGAGCGCTGCGGTCAGCGTCAGCATCATCGCCTCGGTATGGTTCGGCCCCGGGGTAAACCGCAACCGTTCGGACCCGCGAGGCACGGTGGGATAGTTGATCGGCTGTACGTAAACGCCGTATTCGGCGAGCAGAACGTCGCTGATCTTCTTGGCCTTGACCGGATCACCGACCATCAGCGGAACGATGTGGGTGGTGCTCGGCATCACCGGCAGGCCAGCCTCGGTGAACAGACGCTTGAGCGTGGCGGCGGCGTGCTGCTGGGCCTCGCGCTCGGTCGAGCTGGCCTTGAGATGGCGCACCGATGCCAGCACGCCGGCGACCAGCACGGGCGAGAGGCTGGTGGTGAAGATAAACCCGGGGGCATAGCTGCGGATCACATCGATGATCCGGTTATCGGCGGCGATGTAACCGCCCATCACGCCAAAGGCTTTGCCGAGCGTTCCCTCGATCACATCGATCCGGTGCGCGGCCTCTTCACGGTCAGTGATGCCGCCGCCGCGCGGGCCATACATGCCAACCGCGTGGACTTCATCGATGTAGGTCAGCGCGTTGTACTTCTCTGCAAGGTCACAGATCGCGTGGACCGGGGCGACATCGCCATCCATCGAATAGACCGATTCAAACGCGATCAGCTTGGGCAGCGCGGGATCGGTTTCGGCGAGCAGTTCTTCCAGGTGCTCCAGATCGTTGTGCCGCCAAACCTTCTTCTCTGCGCCCGAATTCCTGATCCCGGCGATCATCGAGGCATGGTTGAGCGCATCGGAAAAGATCACGCAGCCCGGCAGAATCTTCGCCAGCGTTGAAAGCGTGGCATCGTTCGAGACATAGCCGCTGGTGAACAGCAGCGCGCCGTCCTTGCCGTGCAGATCGGCAAGCTCGCGTTCCAGATCAACATGGTAATGGGTGTTGCCGCCGATGTTGCGCGTGCCGCCAGAGCCAGCGCCAACATCATGCAGCGCCTCTTCCATCGCGGCGATGACCTTGGGGTGCTGCCCCATCGCAAGGTAATCGTTCGAGCACCACACGGTGATGTCCTTGGGGCCATTGTGCCCGGCAAAGCAGCGTGCGTTTGGATAGGCGCCCTTGTTGCGCAGGATGTCGATGAAGACGCGGTAACGCCCTTCGGCGTGCAGCCGGTCAATCGCCTGATCGAAGACCTGATCGTAATTCACTATTCGCCCAACCTTGATTGACCGCCATGTTCTGCCAGCGCCTCTAATCCAGCTGCCGATCAATTTCCAGTAGGATTGTTTGCCGCTCGGGGAGCAAATCTCGTCACCCCCGAATGGGTGTCAGGATTGATCAGCCAATCGTAATCGTGGCTGGGGATCACGAACAACCGCGGGGACGCGTGCTTGAGCGCGGCAATGGTTGCGAGCCACGAAAGGCTGGCGCGGCGATCTTCGGGGGCCAGATAGTCGGTCACCAGCCGCGATCGCGGGCGCTGCTCGATCCAGTTGGCTGCGAGCGTGGCGATATCGCCGGTGAACAGGCATTCCGCGCCGTCCGCCAGCTGGACGAAGATCATTTGCGATCCCGGCGAGTGGCTGGGTGCCGGGATCACCACCACCCCTGGTCCCACCGCCTGCGGCTGCAAACCGTTGATCGACGGCGCTATCGCCATTTGCCCCGGCCAGCCCAGCCCATGCGCTGCATCCGCCTGCGGCACTTGCCAGCGGTTGAGCCGGGCGCGGGTGAGCAGGTCGAGCCCGCCGGGCTTGCCGGCAAGGCCTGCCAGGCCGCCCAGATGATCGCTGTGTTCATGGGTGATCAGGATCAGGCTGGCCTTGTGCAATTGTTCATCGACGCGCGCCTGCGCCGCGGGATCGAACTGGTGCAGCGACATTGTTGGCGCCAAAGCCGGGGTTACGCCGCTCTCAATCACCACCGGGCCTTTTCCCGGCACATCGAGGATGAATACGATAATCCCCTTTGGCCGCCGCTTTAGCCCCGACCCTGCTGCCAGCACATCACCCGGAAGCAGACGGTAGCCGACCATTTCCATCTCGACCCGCACCGGCCGCGCTCCCGGCATGGACCCGGCGAGCGCGCGCAACTGGGCGATGGTTACCGGCTGGGCGGGGACATTCCACGGCGAGGTATCGATCAGCAGCCAATAGACCGGCGTGCCGATAATCAGCAGCATGGCGAACAGGAACAGGTTGAGCCGTTTGGTCATTGCCGGGCCTATAGCAGACTGTGATCAGAAATGCCGAACGTCGCGAAAGTGGCGGCGAGTTGTGGGAACGGATCAGCCTTGCCGGTGAACAGCGCAAAGTCTGGCTGATCGCGGCGGAAGTGCTGATCGCGGGTGAGCGAGGCGATGCGCCGGGCGATTCCGGCAGCGCCATCAACAAAGGCTACGCCGGGGCCGAATGCCTCGGCCAGCTGCGAGCGAACCAGCGGGAAATGGGTGCAGGCGAGCACCACCGTATCGATATTTTCGCCGCCTGGCTGGCTGCGCAGGCCCCGTGCGGCGCGGGTGAACACCGCCGGATCGATGCTCTGCCCGCGCAACAAGGCCTCAGCCGCTTCGACCAGTTCAGGTGCCGCGTGGCGCAGCAGCCGCTTGCCACCGGCGAACTCTGCCTCGAGCCGGTCAACATAGCTCTGTCGGATCGTCGCTGCGGTGCCGAGCAGGCCGATCACCCCGGTCTTGGTCATCGCCACCGCAGGTTTGATCGCCGGAACGGTGCCGACGATCGGCACTTCGAGCACCTCGCGCACCATGGCCAGTGCGATTGTGCTCGCGGTGTTACAGGCAACGCAGATCAGCCGGGGACGATAGCGTTCAGCCATCCGCCCGAGCAGGCCGCAAACGCGCGCGGCAACTTCCGCCTCGCTCTTTGTCCCATAGGGCAGCCCGGCGAGATCGGCGGCATAGATCACCGGTGCGCCGGGCAGCAGCTTGCGCAGTTCAGCCAGCACCGAAAGCCCGCCGACGCCCGAATCGAACAGCAGCAGCGGCGCTGCCGGATCGATGTTCTTGTTTGCTGTGGGGAAAATCTGCGCCATTGTGGCGATATCCCTGTTTTTTCCGCTGCACGAATGCAAGGACTGCGGCTAAGGGTGGTGACGTAATTCGGGGATAAGCGATGCATTGGTTCACGATTAGCTTTGCCTCCGTGTTGCCCACAGTGATCGTTGGATATCTGCTGGGATCGATCCCGTTCGGCGTGATCCTCACCCGCATTGCCGGAGCGGGGGACTTGCGGAGCATCGGTTCGGGCAGCACCGGGGCAACCAATGTTCTGCGCACCGGGCGCAAGGGGCTCGCGGCGGCGACGCTGCTGCTCGATATCAGCAAGGGCTTTGCCGCGGTGTGGGTGGCGGGCCATCTGACCGGCGGCGATGATGCGCTCGCCGCTTTGGTCGCAGTGATCGGCCATTGCTTTCCGGTCTGGCTTAAGTTCAGGGGCGGCAAGGGTGTGGCGACGTTGATGGGGGTATCGCTCGGCCTATCATGGCCGATTGGCGCGGTCTATGCGGTGGTCTGGCTCGGCACGCTGGCGATCACCCGGGTATCCTCGCTTGCGGGGATGAGCGCGGCGGTCGCGGCACCGATTGCTGCCTTGGCCTTCGGGCACGAGCTCTACACGATTGTCCTCGCCCTGCTGGCTTTGCTGGTGCTGTGGCTCCACCGCGCCAATATCGCCCGGCTGCGCGCCGGAACTGAGCCCGAAGTGGGCGGCTCACAATCCTCTGAACAGGCTTGAGCGGCATGGAACTGGTGATCGCTCAGGATGAGGCTTTTGCCCGCATTCGCCTGTTGCGATCGCCCAACGTCGGCCCGGTAAGCTACGCGCAGCTGCTCCGCCGTTTCGGCAGCGCGAGCGCGGCGCTTGATGCGTTGCCCGATCTCGCCGGGCGCGGCGGCGCGCGCTATCAGCCTGCGAAGGCAGACCGGATTGAGGGGGAAATTGCCGCGGTGAAGCGGGCAGGCGCGCGGTATCTGTTCCACGATTCGCCCGATTACCCGCCGCTGCTCGGCCAAAGCGAAGGTGCACCGCCAATCCTGATCGCGCGGGGTGATGCGGCGATTGCCACGCGCCCCGCCGTCGCCATGGTGGGCGCGCGCAATGCTTCGGCGGCGGCGGTCAAGCTTTCGCGCGATTTCGCCGCTGCGCTGGCTGACGCGGGCTTTGTCGTGGTCTCCGGGCTGGCACGCGGGATTGATGGCGCGGCCCATCGCGGGGCACTGGCAGCGGGCGCATCGCGCGGCGGCACCATCGGCGTGATCGCCGGCGGCATCGATGTTGCTTATCCACCCGAACATGCTGACCTGCAGGAAGAGATCGCGCAAAACGGCCTGCTGCTGGCCGAACAGCCCCCCGGCACCGAACCGCTCGCGCGCCACTTCCCCTCGCGCAACCGCATCATTGCCGGGATCGCTGCAGGCACGCTGGTGGTCGAGGCTGCGCCGAAGTCTGGCTCGCTGATCACCGCAAGGCTGGCGGGCGAGATGGGGCGAGAGGTGATGGCCGTCCCCGGCTCGCCGCTCGACAGCCGTTCGCGCGGCTGCAACCAGCTGATCCGCGATGGCGCCTTGCTGGTGCAATCGGCGGACGACGTGATCGAACTGCTCGAAGGTTTCGCCGGAGCCCCGCGATCGGTGTTTCATGAAGCTGCCTCCGTTTTCGAACCGATGACGGGTGACCTGAACGGCAATCCAGCCGATCTTGCCACGCTGCTCACCACCGCCCCGGTCGCGGTGGATGAGCTCATCCGCCAATCGGGTGAGGCGCCCGCTGCGGTTCAGCTTGCCTTGCTCGAGATGGAACTGGCGGGGCGGCTGGTCCGCCATGCCGGGGGCAGGGTAAGCCTGGGTTGCTGAGGCCATTCGGGTTGATTTCAATCAGTCCCGTGTCACACTAACATCAGGGCTAACAGGAGGCACTGATGGACGGGGTTGGGCGCAAGATCAGATTTGACGAAATTCTCGCCGAATTCGTGGCGATTGCGCTCTACCGGCTGTTGCGAGGGCAAACCGGCGAGCTGATCGACGTTTTCGCATGATCGCGGCAGAGCGGGCTGGGCGCTCTGCAACCGCGATAGCCGCCGGAACTTTCCGAAATACAGTGAACTAAGGGAGAGCGGCGAGCCATGGCCTACGGCGAGAACCGGCAAATCGCGTTCGGTGATGTGATGGCGGGCACCTTTGCGCAGCTTCGGCAGAACTGGCGATCGGTTCTGATCTATCTGGCCGCCATGGGGGCGATCAATGCCGTGACCACTGGTTTGGCGTCGCTCTCTCCTGTGCTGGAAGGAGTTTTCGGCGTGGCGACGGTGTTCGCCGGTTTCGCAGCGCAATACCTGCTGTTCCGCGCCATGCTTCGCCAAGGCGGGCAGATGGGCGGTGATGCACGCTTCAAATATTTCCAGTTCATCGGCATGGCGATCATCGTGCTGTTCGCGGTGATGTTCGGTTATGTGCTTCTGGTCATTCCGGGCTTGATCATCGGTTCGCGGTGGCTCGCCGCGCCGTGCTACCTTATCGCGACCGACCGCGGCACCTTTGGTTCGCTCGGTGCCAGCTGGGAGGCGGTTGGCGGCCGCACCACGCCAATCGCCTTTGCCGCATTGGTGATTATTATCGGCGGTGCGGTTTTGCTTGGCGCGGTCGGCGGCGTGATCGGGCAAGTCACTGGAGGCGCGCTTGCGCAGTTGCAGGTATCGCTCGGCTTTCAGATATTCTGGGCGGTGATGATCGCCTTTTCGGTTGGCGTATTCGGTCTGATCAACGACGATGAGGACGCGATTGCAGAAGTCTTCGCCTGACCGCCCGATTGCCTGACCGCACATGGCACAAAGCTAACAGTATCTGTAATTGGACACCGCACAGGTTCTGACTACGCCTCAGTGAGGGGGCCCGAGGGAGGCCCCGGTCAGCAAGGAAGCCTGTCATGAAATCAGTCACCAGAACATCGTTCGCCGCATTGGCTTTGCTGCTCGCGCTTGGTGCGCCGCAAGTCGCGCAGGCCGGATCGCCGCCCGCACCGCTTAAGGTTTCCGGGCAGGATGCCGCCAAGGGCGTGACCCAGGTGGCCATCGGCGCGTTCAATGTCGGCTTCATCTTCAAGTCGGTCGATTCGACCAAGGCGATGGACGGCGCTATCGGTGCTTTCCAGGGGACAACCCGCGCTGAAAGCACGCTCGTCGGCATCACGCCGGAAATGATGCAAGCCGTTACCGACGCCGCCTATGCGGACTTTCTCACCAAGCTCGGCGCCAATGGCTACACGGTTCAGGCCCCTGAAGCGCTGTTCGCTGCGCCGCTCCCTCACGCGCACCCCGAAGTGTCTCCGCTCAACGTCAACATCCTGCTCGAGAAGAAGAGCACCGGCAAGGTGACCTTCGTCAAGCCCTCGGCGCTGGGCTCGATGTATATCATTCCCGGCGATTTCACCGGCAGCGGGATGAGCAGCATGGGGCTGAACATGAATTCTGGCCAGACCGGCTATGCGCTCAGCCAATATGCCAAGAGCGCCGGGGTTGGCGTGATCGACGTCGTCTATCTGATCGACTTTTCCGAACAGCAGCAGAACGGCGGGTTTTCGGTCAAGGTCCATTCGGGCGTTTCGATCGCCAGCAACTTTTCGCGCGCCACGCTGATCGCGCCAACCGGCAAGTCCACGACAATCAAGCTCAACCAGTCCATTGCCGTCGCCGGAGACTTTGCGACGATGCACGATACCACCAGCGGCTTTACCAAAACCACCCAGACCGCGACCCGGGTTCTCGGCGGGCTGAGCCGGATTGGCGGGGCATTCGGCGGCTTCGGCGGTGGAGCAGGTTTGTTCAAAACTGGCGGCAGCACCAAGCAGATTGAATTCGACGCGAAGCCGGAAGCCTACCGCGCGGGGGCAACAGATGCCGCCGCGCAGGCTAATGCGCGTATCGTTGCGCAACTGGCTGCGCTGCGCTGACCTTAATCCGGGGGGGCGTCGCAAACCGCTTGACCTTTGCCAGCCCCCCCCGCCACCCTCGCGCGTACACATACACGTGCGAGGCGTTCAGGTCGCAATGCAGCTAGTCATCGTCGAATCGCCCGCCAAGGCAAAGACCATCGAGAAGTATCTGGGCAAGGACTACAAGGTTCTCGCTTCCTATGGCCACGTCCGCGATCTGCCGCCGAAGGATGGCTCGGTGCGGCCGGACGAAGACTTTGCCATGGACTGGGAGCTCTATGGCGACAAGGCGCGGCAGGTGAAGGAGATCACCGATGCCGCCCGAATCGCCGACCGCCTGATCCTCGCGACCGACCCTGACCGCGAAGGCGAGGCGATTTCGTGGCACGTGCGCGAACTGCTGGCCAAGCGCAAGGCGCTGCCCAAGGACGTGCAGCGCGTCACCTTCAACGCCATCACCAAGGACACGGTGACCAAGGCGATGCTGGCCCCGCGCGAGCTCGATCAGGATCTGGTCGATGCCTATCTCGCCCGCCGGGCGCTCGATTATCTGTTCGGCTTCACGCTATCGCCAGTGCTGTGGCGCAAGTTGCCGGGGGCGAAATCGGCGGGCCGGGTGCAATCGGTCGCGTTGCGGCTGATTTGCCAGCGCGAAAGCGAGATTGAACAGTTCCGCCCGCAGGAATACTGGTCGGTGGTCGCCAGGATGCAGCACGGCGGGACCGAATTCCCCGCGCGGCTGGTCAAGTTCGATGGCGAGAAACTTGAACGATTGAGCCTTGGCGATGCCGGTATTGCCGAGCGAGCCAAGGCGGCGGTCGAAGCCGGGGCCTTCCGACGAGGAGGTCGATACCAAGCCCACGCGCCGCAATCCCTATCCGCCGTTCACCACCTCTACCTTGCAACAGGAAGCCGCGCGCAAGCTGGGTTTTTCCGCCAGCCACACCATGCGCGTGGCGCAGAACCTGTATGAGGCGGGCGCGATAACCTATATGCG
>JANLOZ010000181.1:0-3157 GCA_031366845.1 Novosphingobium sp.
GCGCCGCGCAGCGCAAATCCCCGCGCCGGAAATCCGGCGGCTGGGGCGTGATGGAAAGCTGGTGATCGATCTTCCGCCCGAAGGCGTCGCGCTGGTTGAGACGCTGTGATTCCGCACGGCTAAGCCCTGCTTCCACCGAGATCGATTTGCGCCAAACCTGAATCGTCATTCCGGCCCCAATACTTACTCGAGATAAATTTCCGGCCTTTGGCCGGAAGGCCGGAACCCAGCACAGAAAATTCTGTCGTCGCATAGCGACGTCGTTTGCCTGAGCGGTCTGGGTCCCGGCCTGCGCCGGGATGACGGGGCGGTTCAGATCAAACGGAATATCCTCTGAGTGGATCAAGCAAACGAAGGCCCGGCGCACCCCCAAGCGCCCCGGGCCGGATCGATTACTTTTTAACCGGAACCTTCGAAAGTTCGGCGTCAACCTTGGCCAGAACTTCATCGGTCATTTGATCGGGGGCGAACTGCTGAACCTGCTTGAGCGTCATGCCGCGTGCCATTTCGACCTGCGGGTTCGAGCTGAAGCTTGGCATGATCTTGTCAAGCACGGCCTTGGCAGCAGGATCATCGAGCAGCGTGCCGATCGAGGTATCAGCCGTGGTGTAGCCGGTTGCGGCAGCCGCAGCATCTGCTGCAAAGGCCGGAGCCGCAACGGCTAGCGAAGCAGTGGCGATCAGGCCGGCGATCATGGCGGTACGAAGCATTCGGGTATCCTCTCTGTATTGGTGCTGCGCCCATGCCTCCGCGAAATTTAAGCGGAGATGAACGGAGCGCCTGGCTGACATATTAATTCAAATTTTGACCTAATGCTGAATCGGCGATGCGGCGCGGCTTGTCAACGGCAATTGCGCTCCCACTTATCGGACGATCGCCTCTTGCCTTCGCTGGCAATCTGGCCGCAGGGTAGAGGCGGATGACCGAAGACGAGCGAACCGCGAACTGTGATGGCGCGAGCAAATCGGCATGGTGCTTTGCCATGGCTACCAAGGCGCATGTCGTCATAGATTGCGCCGCCTATCTTTCGGTGATGCAGGAAGTCATGCTCAAGGCGCGCCAGCGGATTCACATGATCGGCTGGGATTTTGATACGCGGGTGCGGCTTGGTGGCGGACGGCGCTGGTGGAACAAGCCGAGCAGAGTGCGGCCGCCCGCGCGGCTCGGCTGGTTTGTTGTCTGGCTGACCCAGCGCAGGCCAAACCTGCAGGTGCGCGTGCTCAAATGGAATTTCGGCGCGCTCAAGTTCATTTTCCGCGGATCGATGATCCTCGATCTGTACCGCTGGTGGCGCGCGCCGGGGATCGATTTCAAGTTCGATTCGGCACATCCGGTCGGATGCAGTCACCACCAGAAGATCGTCGTCATCGATGATTGCTTCGCGGTTTGCGGCGGCATTGATATGACCACCCGGCGCTGGGACACACCCGAACATCTCGATAACGATCCGCGCCGCATTGGTCCCGGCAGCAAGCCCTATGGCCCGTGGCACGACCTCACGCTCATGGTCGAAGGCCCGGCGGCCAGGCGGCTGGGCGATCTTGGCCGGATGCGGTGGGAGCGCGCTGGCGGCCTGCCGATGGCGCCTTGCGAACCGCAGGACGAATGCCCCTGGCCCAGCAAGATCCGCGCTGAATTTGCTAACGTCGAGATCGGCATTGCCCGCACCCAGGCGGCGTGGCACGGGTCAGCCGAAGTGTCCGAGATCAAAGCGCTGTTTGTTGAACACATCACCCGGGCGCGGCATTTCATCTATGCGGAAAGCCAGTACTTCGCCTCGCGCAAGGTTGCCGAGGCGCTTGCGGAACGGCTCAGCCGCCCCGATCCACCCGAGGTGGTGCTGATCAATCCGCTCACCGCCGACGGCTGGCTGGGACACGCGGCGATGGACGGCGCGCGGGCGCGGCTCCTCCATGCGGTGAGCGAGCGCGATCCGCAAAATCGCTTCCGGCTGTTTATCCCCTTTACCGCCGGCGGCACGCCGATCTATGTCCACGCCAAGATGATGATCGTCGATGATGAAATCATCCGCATCGGTTCTGCCAACATGAACAACCGTTCGATGGGGCTCGATACCGAAGCCGATGTGTTTATCGACGCGGCGCGGCCCGCCAATGACCGGCCCGAGGTGCGCGCGGCGATTACCCGCATTCGCCACCGCTTGCTCGCCGAACATTGCGGGCTCAAGCCTGAACAGGTTCCGGCGCTGCTCGAACAGCACGGCACGATGTCGGCGATGATCGAAGCCGCGCCGCGCAGTGGCAAGCGGCTCGAGCCCTTCCAGATGCGGCCGCTGAGTGATACCGAAAAAGCGCTGGCTGACAACGCGCTGCTTGATCCTGAGACGCCTGAAGATATGTTTGAACCGATCAGCCGCCGCCGCGGGCTGTTCCGCCGCGGGGGCTTCCTGCGGCGGCCAAGTTGAGGAATGAAATATGGGTTGCGAAGCTGATCACGATCACGATGCGGACGGCAAGATGATCGTTCCTGATGAAGTGCAGGATGCGATCCGCACGCTGATCCGCTGGTCGGGCGATGATCCTGAGCGCGAAGGGCTGCGCGATACGCCCGCGCGCGTTGGCCGGGCGTGGAAGGAATATTGCCAGGGCTATGCCGAAGATCCGGCGATCCATCTGGCGCGCGTTTTCCATGAGGTCGGCGGCTATGACGAGGTTGTCCTGCTCAAGGATATCCCGTTTCAGTCCCACTGCGAACACCACATGGCGCCGATCGTCGGCAGGGCCCACATCGTCTATCTGCCGATGCAGCACGTCGTTGGCATCTCGAAGCTGGCGCGGGTGCTCCACGGCTATGCCAGCCGATTGCAGATACAGGAACGTCTGACTTCAGAAGTTGCGCAGTGCATCTGGGACAACCTCCACCCGCAGGGTGTTGCCGTGGTGATCGAGGCGCAGCACGGCTGCATGACCGGTCGCGGGGTGCGCACGCCGGGGGTCAACATGATCACCAGCCGCTTGATCGGGTGTTTTCTTGATGACCAGTCCAGCCGCAAGGAAGTACTGAGTTTGATGGGGTATTGATCGGGATAGCGGTCGCGCTCACTCTGGAAGGTATGGCTATACCGGCCGCCCGAAACGGCGACCAGCGGCCACCAGCAGCAGGTAGCCAGCGAAGGCAAGGACTGCGCCCCCAAGAA
>JANLOZ010000210.1:0-4598 GCA_031366845.1 Novosphingobium sp.
AAACTTGGCCTGTTCAGACGCAAGGCCTGCAAGGCCGCCTGGATTCGTTCGGGCGGCCGTTTTTTGTTGAGGTTCAGACGTTTTTGTCGAGCTCGGTTTGGACGCCAACGCGCGCTGCCCTTGCAAGGGTAAACAAAAAAACGGCCGCCCGGTTGGGCCGGACGGCCGTTTTTGTCGGGAAGTGTTGCCCTGGCGCTCAGACGAGCGCCGCGGTGAAGAACAGGCCGCTGGTTGTAGCGGCGATAATCACCGGCAACACGATGCTCATGATCTTGCTCATGGGGAACCTCCTGTTGTGTTGCGTTTGCGATTTTGTTTCGCAGTTGCAACATAACTAGATTGATAGAGATTACACGCGCAAAGACTGCGAGGGCGGTTGCGTTTCTTGCAACTTATCGTCCGCGCGGCTGAACGAAGCTAAAACGCCTTATGAACTCCCGCGAAGAAACCGCGGCGCGCGCCATATTGCGGTGCGCCGACGCCGACTCCCGAACCATCGCGGATCAGGTAAACCTTGTCGGTGACATTGGTGACGTCGAAGCGGATCGACAGCCCCTTGAGGAAACCCGGCCCATCGAAGGTCTGGGCAATCCCGACATTCGCGGTGAAATAGCTCGGCAACTTGCCGCCATTGGGAACCATGCCCGCCGGATCATTGGCGCGCAGGCCATCGCCATAAAGGAAATCGACCGTTGGCACCAATGTGCCAATGCCGTCGCCTATCCTCAGGCTGGCACCGCCCGAAGCCGTCCAGCGCTGCGAATGATCGGTAAAAATCCTGTGCCGGGCGATATAATCGAGCTCGTCCTGCGCGAAGAAATACTGGCTGGAAATGATGCCCTGCCCCTGTTCCTGCCCGCGCGCGACATTGGCGTAAAGGTCAACCGGGCCGCGTGTGTAATTGGCGCTGAGTTCGACGCCCCAGCCCCAGCCTTTGGCGTAGTTGAAGGGCGAAAGCACGAGCGACGGTCCGAACTGGCCCTCATCAAGCAGGTTGCGCTTGATCTTGTAATAGGCATCAAGTCCCACTGAAAGTCCGCGGGCCAGTTTGTGGGTAAGGCCCGCGTCAAAATAATGCTCGCGTTCTGCCAGCACCGGATCGGCGGTGGTGATGTCGGTTGCCTTGGTGGTTCGGGCGAACAGCGCCAGCGTCGGCGCGGAAACCAGTTCCTGCGGGGGCGGGGTAAAGTTACGGGCATAGCCAATGTGCAGCGTGGTATCCGCACCTGGCTTCCACACCAGGTTCACCCGCGGGCTGAACTGCTGCTCGCGGGCATAGGCGCGCACCGCATCGAACCGCGCGCCGTAGTTGAGGGTCAATGTGGGGGACAGCGTCCACTCGTCTTGCAGATAGGCGCCATAAAGCTGGCCATTTCGCCCGCCCCTGTCGCTGATCGAAAGCGGCACGTCTGAAGTCTGGTTGCCATTGGCATCGGTGCGGAAGACCAGCGAGGTAACCGCCGACCGCGTCCGCTCATTCTGGAAGAACAGGCCGAAGCGCAGCGTGTGGCTGTCTGACAGTTTGTAACTGCCGTCCGCCTGAACACCGGCAGTCAGGCTCGACAGGCGCGAATTGTCGGACACACCGGCAAGGATCAGGTCGCCGCCCAGCGGATCGGGGGTGAAGCGCGTTTGCGAATAGCGGACGAACGGGGCGATCTGGAAATTGAGCGCGTCACCGGCATATTGATAGGAGAGGACGCCGTAATGGGTGATTTCGCGCTGGTTCTGGTCAAGTTTCGCTGAATCGAAGATCGCTTTGCCGTTGAGCGTGAATGCCGAAGGTTGCCCCGGGTTGTTCGGGATCTGGAAATAGCCAATCGACGTGCCGCCGAACGCGGTCAGGCGGCTGCTTTCCGAGAGGATTTGCGAAAGATAGCCGAATGCGCGGTATTGGCGGGTGTGATCATGGATGGACCTGCGCGACGACACCGGATTTTCAACCCCGAGATCGTTTTCGAGATAGCTGCCCGAGAAGAAATAGTTGAGCCCGCCGCTTGCGCCATGAATGCCGCCAGAGGGCTCAATCGTCCCGCGGCTGCCGCCATAAACACTGATATCGCCGCCATTTTCGAAGTTGCCTGCGCGGGTCTTGAGGTTAATCACGCCTGATGTGCGATAGCCATACTGGGCCGGCAGGGTGCCCGTGAGCAGGTCAACCGAATCGGCGATATGCGGATCGAAGGTTGAACCGAAGCCCGAAATGCTCTCGGGCACGATCACGCCATTCAGGCGATATTGCAGATTGGCGTGTTCGTTGCGAACGTGAATCGCGCCGTAGCTATCGAGGGTTACGCCGGGCGCCTGCAGCAGCACCTGGACCAGGCTGCGATCACTGCCGCCGGGCTGACTTTCGAGCACTTTTCGATCAATATGGTATTCGCTCGCGCCAAGCGAAGGCTGGATGGCGTCGCGCGCACGGTCAAGCTTTTGCGCGGTGACGACGATCTCTGTGGAGGCCGCGCCAGAAGGATCGTCGGTTGCAGAATCAGGCGCAGGCGCGGGCGCATTGGCAGTCTGGGCCATTGCCGTGAGCGGAGTGAGGAAAGCAACAATTGCACTGGTGCAAAACAGGTGTCTCGGTCGCATCGATACCTCAATGATATATTGTAACGTAGCCCCGTGGCCGCCCCTCTAGCGCAACCATTTGAATGTTACAACGTATCATTATGCGACGCGGGTGATTATTTCCCCGCCAGCACTTTCACCAGATCGAACAGATAATCGCGCCCGGTATAAAGCGCCTTGACCTCCATCCGCTCGTTGAGCCCGTGGGTGCCGTTGCCGTCGGGATCGGTCCAGTAGCCCGGCGTGCCATAGGTCGGGATGCCGACCCCGCCGGTATAGACGGCATCGGTTGCGCCGGTGGACATTGCCGGGATCAGCGGCACGCCGGGGTAATACTGGGCGACGAGCTTCTCCATCGGTCCGACGATCGCCGGATTGAGCGCCGGCACTTTGGCAATCGGCTTGTCCTTCACCTTGACCGAAAAGGCGATGGCGGGGTTGCCAATCACCGCCTCAAGCACCGCCTGATTTTCCGCGATGGTGTGGCCGGGGAACATCCGGCAGTTGACATTGGCGGTCACGTTTTGCGGCAAGGCATTAAGCGCATGGCCGCCATCGATCAGCGTGGCGACGCAGGTGGTGCGCAGCATCGAGTGAAAACCCTTGTCGGTATTGACCAGCGCTTCGGCCACTTTGTCAGCCGGGTTGGCAACCAGCGCCACCATCGCCTTGCCCATCGCATCACCGCGCTGGGTGCCGGCCTTGCTGAAGAAGGCGCGGGTAATTTCGTTCATTTCCAGCGGGAATTCGTGGTCGCGGATCTTCAGCAGCGCTTCTGACATCGCATAGATCGCGTTATCTTTGATCGGTTGCGAGGAATGGCCGCCGATGTTGGTCGCGGTGAGCGTATAATCGACATAGGCCTTTTCCCCCACCTGAAGCGTTTGCACCATCACCTTGCCGTGGCCATCGCTGCGCCCGCCGCCGCCTTCGTTGAGCGCGAATTCGGCGTCGATCAGATCGCGTTTGTTGCCCGACAGCCATTGCGCGCCGTTGAACGCGCCGCTGCTTTCCTCGCCGCAGGTCAGCGCCAGTTTGACCGTGCGCTTGGGCTTGTAGCCCGCCTTGGCAAAGCGAACGAGCGTGTCGGTAAAGATCGCCGCCTGCGCCTTGTCATCGACCGTGCCGCGGCCATAGAAATAGCCATCCTCTTCGATCAGCGTGAACGGATCGCGGCTCCAGTCAGACCGCTTGGCCTCAACCACATCGATATGCGCCAGCAGCAACATCGGTTTCAGCTTCTTCGATGTGCCGGGATAGATCGCCACCAGCCCGCCATCCTTGGGATGTTCGGGCACCGCATAATAGGTGATCTGGCTGTCCGCGATCCCGGCCGCTTTCAGCCGCGCGCCCATGCGCTCCGCCGCCAAGGTACAGCTGCCTGCCGAAAGCGTGGTGTTGGTCTCGATCAGCTCCTTATAAAGCGCGCGAAATTCGGATTGATCGGGGCGCAGTGGCGCGTCTTGCGCCAGCGCCGGAGCGCTGAGCATGGTGGCGGCGGCAAAGGCAATGGCGGCGTGCTTCATGGGTGGTCCCCCTTCAAAAAATTGCGAGGGTGGAATGAAGCAGGTTGCGAACGGTTTGGGAAGAGTTGTTTCGTTTGAAACTGGTGCGCCGGTTTCCTTCTCTTCGATGGGGGGCCGGGTTTTGCGCAGGCGTTTTTAAGGGATTCACGCAGAGGGCGCAGAGGAAAGGAAGATCGCAGAGGAGTAGCGCCTGCGGCAAAGCCGCTTTCAATTTTACACGTTCCGAAAAACGGAAGGCTCATACTGAGGAAAGAGCCTGCGGCTCAGCAAGACCTCTCTGCGATCTCACTTTCCTCTGCGATCTCTGCGTGAACCCCCTGCCACCTTCCCAAGCGGATGCACCCAAAGCCCGGCCAGCCAAGAGCTGCCGGGGTGGGCGAAGGAGAACTGATGACCGGCGCGGGGTTGCCGCGTTTTGTGCCCGGACTCGACGACGCTTTTTGGTAGTGGGGGGGTAGGAAAGTGTGCGTCGAGATTTTGCCACCGGCCGAGAGCCCCACCGCC
>JANLOZ010000227.1:0-3098 GCA_031366845.1 Novosphingobium sp.
GAGCGACCGGAACGTCGATACCCTTTGTGACCGCTGCGCAAGCCAAGACAATTGCCGACACCGCATGGATTGGCGCGGGCCATCCCGCCTCAACGACCGAACGGATCAAAGCCGAAAGCACCGAATATCGTGGCGCTCTTCCGGTATGGCGCGTGGCCTTTGCCGACGCCGATCATACGCGTGTGTTCGTGACCGAAACGGGCAGGATTGCAGCCGTCCGCACGGGGACATGGCGACTCTACGATTTCTTCTGGGGTCTCCACATAATGGATTGGTCGAACCACGAAAACTTCAATACGTGGTGTCTGCTCGCCTTCGCGTTGGGCGGTTTGACGCTTGGGCTTGTCGGAACAGTCCTCCTGGCGATGCGTTGGCCGCTAAGGCGAAGACGAGCTCGTCCATTATCTCGGGCTCAAAGCTTGTAACTGACGGCCATGTTGTGCCGCCGGATGCCTCGTTGGTTTGCGATCGTGGACATTTCCCCGCCGGCACCTCGTGCAATGACAGGCGAGAAATGACAACCTGCCGAACGCTGCGGCGATTGGCTGACGTGTCGAAAGTCAATTAAATTGCGGAAGGGCGTTACTTGCGACTGAAATTTGACCCCTCGTTAAATGCCCCAACCATAGAGTTCCAAATCTCACAGACAACCGCTTTCAGCGGTCACAAACGTCTATCTTGAATTGTGATATTTGGGCCCGATACCGAAATTCTGATTTCCGGTGTTGCAATGGCGGCTTCTGGCAGAAGCAGAAATTTCACCTCACCCTTTCAATGACCGGGTTTGTCAATGCTTTCGTGTGCAAGCGCCCGAAACCCTTCACAGTGGTGGTCGTTCAGAGCGGCAGCGGCTAATGGCAGGTTCTGCGCAAACCTGCCGTTATTGATGCATAAACCAGCCGAGCAGGAATGCGCTCATTTAGCGACATTCTGCTTCAATTCGGCGGGACCCGATAGCAGACGTTTTCTGATCAGCGCTCAACCTGAGGTGCTATTCGCCAATCTTGGAAGCAATTCTGCCAAAAGCTGGTTGGGAAACCGCCGGCTCAGTGTGATTGCATAGAAGCTTTCGGTGAGTTGGGGGATACGGCAGTGCTCGACCAGCGCGCCGGATTCGAGCTCATCCCGCACCACAATTGCCGGGACCAGCGTTACGCCTTCGCGCTCACGGGCTAGCAAACGCAGCATCGCCATGTCATCGACTTCGGCTAGGATGATGGGGCGGATACCCGCTAGGTCGAGCAAACGGTCGAAGCCAACCCGGATGTCGCTGTCGAGGCTGGGGAGCAGGATCGGTTCGCTTCGCAAATCCTCCGGGAATCGGAACGGCGTTTTCCTCGGCCTTGGCCGCCCGACCAGGCTGACTGGCTGTTCATTCAAGAGGTGATTGCGAAAGGGAGCGCGGGCATCCCTGGGAGCGGCACTATTGGAAAGAACCACGTCGATCGCGTGCGCTTCGAGCTGCGCAAGCAGGTCGCGAATGGTGCCGGAGCGCACGATCAACTCCACGTCGGCGCGCCCGACAAGAGGGTGAAGGAACTCAAGCTGGAAATTGCGCGACAGAGTGGTGAGCGCGCCGACCCTCAATATCTGACGGTTGGCCATGGGCCGCCCGTCGAGGGTATTCATCAATTCGTCGCCGGCCGCGAATACGGTATCGGCATAGTCGAGAGCAATCTGGCCGGCCTCTGTAAGGACGAGGCGCTTGCCAACGCGCTCGAACAAAGGGTGCCTTATCTGATGTTCGAGTTTCTGGATCTGCACCGACAGCGCCGACTGCGACAGGTTTAGCCGCGCTGCGGCCCGAGTCAGACTACCTTCGTGCGCGACTGCCCAGAAATAGCGAAGGTGGTTGAAGTTCAGGGGTTTCATATCGTTCTATAAAACAGAACGAAACAGCCGAGACAATGAATTTTTCAGATCGTGTCATGACAGTTATCTCTCTCCCGACTCGCCTGGCGCGTGGGGGGAAGACCTTTGCCGATCGATCTGTTGCCCTATGCTGCCCCCTTGGCACTATTGCTGAGCGCGGCCGTTGGATTTCTAAGCCCGGGCCGCAGGCCCCGCAAGGTCAACCGGCTTGCTGAAGTCTCGGCCCTGCTTGCGCTCGGGATAGCAGTCGTTTCCGCTGCTTTGCTCTTCACGTACGGGCCGTGGGACAGCACCCTGATCGGTACACGCGGTAAAGGGATCTCAATTCACTTTGACGCGGTCAGCGGCGTAATGCTGTTGTTGGTGTCGTTCATCGGCTGGGTCGTGGTGCGCTACACCGCGACGTATCTGGACGGAGAAGCACGGCAGGGCGCGTTCACAGGGTGGCTGTGCTTGACACTGACCTCGGTGCTGATGCTGGTATTGTCGGGTAATCTGGTCCAGCTCGTCCTTGCCTGGATCGCTACGAGCCTCTCGCTTCACAAGCTCCTGCTCTTTTATCCCGAGCGGATTGCGGCACGGCGGGCCGCCGCCAAGAAATTCGTTACCGCGCGGATTGGCGACGTTGCGCTGATCACAGCGGCGGTGCTGCTTACGCTCGCGTATGGTACGAGCGAGATCGCGCCGATCCTGAGTGCTGCCCGTGCCGGGGCCGGCGGCGGCCTCGCGACGGCCGCAGCGGGATTTCTGGCGTTAGCCGCGGTTTTGAAGTCGGCTCAGTTCCCGATGCACGGTTGGCTGACCGAAGTCATGGAAGCCCCAACGCCGGTCTCTGCAATCCTACACGCCGGTGTCATCAATGCCGGCGGCTTTCTGCTGATCCGCTTTGCCGACGTTATGGTGCTGGCCCCTGGCGTACTGGCCGGACTGGTCCTGATCGGCGGCTTTACCGCACTTTTCGCTGGGTTGGTGATGTTGACCCAGCCTGCAGTGAAGACGTCACTCGCTTGGTCCACGGTGGCCCAGATGGGCTTCATGATCCTCGAGTGCGGGCTGGGGCTGTTCCCGCTCGCCTTGCTCCACATCGTGGCCCATTCCCTTTACAAGGCGCATTCGTTCCTGGCCTCCGGCGGAGCAGTCGAGTTGATCGCCGTCAATCGCAGGCCTGGGCCGGTGGCAATTCCCAAGGCCGACGCCGTCGGGCGCGCCTTCTTCCTCGCGCTGGC
>JANLOZ010000282.1:0-15092 GCA_031366845.1 Novosphingobium sp.
GCCGCAGCGCCGAGATCTGCATGGGCATCGGCTTCATGCGGATGGATGCCAACGCTCGCCCATACGTCTGGTTCCTGCTCGGCGAGGCCCACTACGTCTGCCCACTCGCACAGGCGGGTGGAGATGTTGAGAAACCCGGTACAGCCTGCTGCGCGGGCGCGCGTCAGCACCTCCTGCTGGTCCTCGACGAGGCCCTTGTAATTGAGGTGACAGTGTGAATCGATCAGCATCCCGGCACCACCTCTCCTTCAACGTCATGCTGAACTTGTTTCAGCACCCATTGTGCCCCCAACGCAGTTCTTGCTGGCGAGGTGCGTCGGCTAGGTTTGCTTGCCGGACGGAGCTTCGGTCTGAACGGCAAAATGGGCCCTGAAACAAGTTCAGGGTGACGGGGATTCATTGGGTTGCCTCACCTGCGGGGAGTTCAAGGCGTGGGAAAATGCCGACGGGTTGTGAGAGCCGAAAATCGGATGCGCGGAGCCGCTCATACCATGTGTTGTCGCATAATGCGGCAAAATCTCTTTCAGAAGCGAGAATTCCCATTTGGTCGAGAAGGTTGCCCGCTGACGCAGGTATGATTGGCCGCACGGCAATTGCCAGGTCACGGATGCAAATGAAGAGTGTTGCCAAGATTGCTTTCATTCGCTCAGGATCAGACTTGCGCAAGGCCCATGGCGCTTGTTCATCAACATATTTATTGCAGGCAAAAACAGCGCTCATCCAATGATCCAAGCCCTGCGAAAAATCCAAATTGTCAAAATTGGAAACGAGATCATCTGATTGTGGCGATGCATTTTCACTGTATGAATCATGCAAACAGTCTTCGATTGTTAGAATGAGCGCAGCATCCTTATGATAGTTATCCTCAGACTGTTCTGCTTCTTGTAAGGGCAAAACTCCATCCAAGTTCTTGAATATCAAACTCAAAACCCTCTGCGCCAAATTGCCGAAACCGTTCGCCAGCTCCGCATTGCAGCGCGTGACAATCGCCTCTGCGCTGTAACTCCCATCCTGCCCAAAGCTCACCTCGCGCAGGAGGAAATAGCGCAGGGCATCAACCCCATATTTCTCAGCCAATTCAAGCGGATCAGCGGCGTTTCCAGCGCTCTTTCCCATCTTGGTGCCATCACGCGCGAGGACGAAGCCGTGGCCGAATACCTGTTTGGGCAGCGGCAGGCCGGCGGAGATCAGGAAGGCGGGCCAGTAGACGGCGTGGAAGCGGACGATGTCCTTGCCGATCAGATGCAGATCGGCTGGCCAGAATTTGCGCATCAATTCCGTGTCTTCGGGGAAACCGAGCCCGGTCAGATAGTTGGTCAGCGCATCAACCCAGACGTACATGACGTGGCCGTCCGAGCCCGGAACCTTCACCCCCCAATCAAAGCTGGTGCGCGAAACGCTGAGGTCTTGCAGGCCGCCTTCGACGAACTTGATAACCTCATTGCGGCGGCTGTCAGGCTGGATGAATTCAGGGTGGGCGGCGTAGTAGTCGAGCAGCGGCTGTTGATATTTTGACAATTTGAACCGCCAGTTTTCCTCGACCGTCCATTCGACAGGAGTGCCTTGAGGAGACAGTTTTATGCCACTATCACCATTGGTTAGCTCTTTTTCCTCATAAAATGCTTCATCGCGGACACTGTACCACCCCTCGTAGCGGCCAAGCTCCAGATCGCCATTGGCCTTGAGCGCTTTCCACAAAGCCTGGCTAGCGGTGTGGTGCGCGGGTTCGGTGGTGCGCTGGAATTTGTCGTAAGAAATGTTGAGCTTGTCGCACATCGCCTGAAACTGGTCAGACATTTCGTTGCACAGATCACGCACGTCCACGCCTTGGTCACGCGCGGTTTGCACCATCTTCAGGCCGTGTTCGTCGGTGCCGGTCTGAAATCGCACCTCTTTTCCTGAAAGCCGCTGAAAACGGGCAATCGCATCTGCGGCAATCGCCTCATAGGCATGGCCAATATGCGGCTTGCCGTTGGGATAGCTGATGGCGGTGGTGATGTAGAACGTTTCGGCCATTGCCGTGGGTTAGCTTTCTCGTGCCGGAAGGGTCAGGCCGCTTCTCTAGGCAGCGCAGCCGAGGCCAGCAACCCGCCAATTTCCATAACCAGCAGTCCGGCATCGAAATTCGCAGTGGGAGCCGAGGCAGACAGCCGCGAAAGCTCGGAAAACGCTTCAACGACCAATGCCTGTTGCGCGGGTGCACAACGGTGCACAACGGCACCAAGCACGGCCCGAGCGAGGTCTAGCGCCGCCAGTTGCCGTTCACGATCGGGCTTCAGGCCGATTTCCCCTGCCAATGCACCGCGCAGGGCAAAGTGCTCATCGCCCTCGGTCACCAGCCGCAGCATGATCGCGTGCAATGGCCCGAGTTCGTGCTCGACAAAGCCAAGCGCCGCTCCCGGTGACCCTTGCGCAGCTGCAACCGCGGCGGCGCTGGTCGCGGCGTCGGCTTGCGGAGCCTCGCGCGCCAGAATTTGCGCAACTTCAGCATCGGGCAAGGCCGGGAACCGCAGCACGCGGCACCGCGAGCGGATCGTTGCGAGCAGCCGCCCTGGCCGGTGCGAGATCAGCAGGAAAAAGGTGCCGACCGGCGGCTCCTCCAGGCTTTTCAACAAGGCGTTGGAAGCGCTTTTTTCCAGATCATCTGCCGGGTCGATGATGACAACACGGCGGTTGCCGAGCGTCGGGCGGGTGTTGAGGCGGCGTTGGATCAGCCGGATTTCATCGACCGGGATCGAGCGTTTGCGCTTGTAGTCCTCGCCCTTGTCGCGCTTCGCCACCTCTTCCTTGCCATCTGCCGGATGTTCGGGGAACAGGATGTCGGGGTGGCGATCGGGCGGAGGCTGCGGAATTCCTGGCTCGGCGACCAGTTCGGCGGCGGCGGCGCGCGCGAATTCAGCCTTGCCCATGCCTTTCGGGCCGACCAGCAGCCACGCGTGGTGCATCCGTGCCGACCCCATTGCTTCGCGCCATTCGGCCCAGGCATCGTCGTGACCGAGCAAGCTCACGCCAGCCGCGCCAGTGCAGCAAGGACATCAGCGTGGATGTGCTCGACAGTGCCATCACCGTTTATTCGGGCGAAGCGGTGCGGTTCGGTCTTGGCAAAGCGATCAAACGCGGCGGAAACGGCGGCGTGGAACGATTCGGGCCGTCCGCCTATCCGGTCCGCAGAATCTCCATCGCGCAAAGCCAATCGCCTGGCACTGACGTCAGGTGAAACTTCGAACAGCAGGGTCATATCCGGCAGCAAACCAAGACTGCCTATCTGGTGCAATTCCAACACCTCGGCATCAGATAGCCCCCCGCCTCCGCCCTGATAGGCGCGGCTTGAATCAACGAATCTGTCGCAGATCACCCATGCGCCACGCGCGAGCGCCGGTCGGATAAGCCGTTCGACATGATCAGAGCGGGCGGCAGCGAACAACAGGGCTTCGGCGCGCGGGTGCCAGCCTTCACCCTCACTGCCGAGCACCATCGCGCGGATGGCCTCGGCTCCAGGAGTGCCGCCGGGCTCACGGGAGGTAACCACGTCATGCCCGCGTGCGCGCAGCACTTCTGCCAGCAGGCGGGCTTGCGTGGATTTGCCCGCGCCCTCGCCGCCTTCAAAAGCGATGAAACGACGCGGGTTCATGAGAACGGCTCCAGCAGTCCGTTGCGCAACCTTGCCAGCATTCCCGCCCGCCCAACGTCCTCGCCCGCCACCAGCGGCACGCGGCTTGCTGGTGCGCTGCCCGATTGCACCTCCAGCCAGGCGACGATACTACCCTTGGCAACAGGTGCCTCAAGCGGGCCTTCGTAGATGATCTTCGTCATCAACGGGCCAGCGCTGTCCTTCGGCTGGCTGGCAGCATAGGCCATCGGCGTTACCAGGCTAACATGGCGGGCAATGCCGCCCTGAACTTTGGCTTCGCCAATGGTTTCGCCTGCTTTGAACAGCGGCCTGGACGCGAAGGCGGAAAAGCCCCAGTCCATCAGCGCGCGCGCGGCCCTGGCCCGGTCAGACCCGCGATCCGCGCCCGCGATGACCATAACCAGCCGCCTGCCATTGCGCTCGGCCGAACCCAGAAAACCATAGCCTGCCTGATTGGTGAAGCCGGTCTTGATTCCGTCAGCGCCTTGCAGCCGCCCCAGTATCGGATCATGGTTGTTCTGCGTGATGCCGTTGAATGTCAGCGTCTCATGGCCGATGTAGCGGTGATAAAGATCGCCATGTTCGGTTATCAGCGCCGATGCCAGAGTGGCGAGATCATGCGCGGTGACATAGGTTTCGCCTTCGTCCATCCAGCCGTTGGGCGTGCCGAAATGGCTGTCATGCATGCCGATCGTGCCAGCCTTTGCGTTCATCAGCGCGACCCAGGTGGGGATTGAACCCGCCACGCCTTCACCGAGCACAATGCAGCCATCGTTGGCCGAGATGTTGGCAATGCCCAGCAGCAGATCATTGACCGTGGTGTTCATCGAGCGGTCGAGAAACATCGTTGAGCCGACACGGTGCCACTGTTTGAACGCCTGCTCGCTGATCTGGAATTGTTTCGCGGTATTGAGCTGGTTCTGGCTGATCAGTTCGAAAGCGGTGTAGAGCGTCATGACCTTGGTGATAGAAGCCGGAAGAAAGCGGCGATTAGCCTCTTTCTGATAGAGCACCTGCCCTGAATTGAGATCAACCAGCAAGGCAATGGGAACAAGATCCATTTCGATGGGAGGTCTGGCTGGATCGGATTGGGCAGGCGGCGGTTCCGGCGGAGCCAAACGCGGATCCGCAATCACGGTTGGCAGGCCAGCAGGCGATGAGAACACCGGTGCGGCCAGCAGTGGCAACAGCATCGCGGGCATCAATTTCAATAGCAGGCTTTTCAAGTGCACTCCCGGGCGCTTAACCATGCGCGCGGCGGAAGGGGGTGAAACCGTCAGTCGCCGCGCTGGATTCGTGCGTCGCTATAGCCTGCGCGTCTGGCCTTGGCGAGCGCGGCTTCGGCTTCTCCACGGAAGGAGAACGGACCCATCCGTACCCGATAGAGCTTGCCAGCCGGGCTCACCTGCCCGCCAACCCTGCGCGCGGCTTCGCTCGCTCGTGCATCGGTGCTGAATGCCCCGATCTGGACCACTAATGCGCCCTCTTCTGCGGGAGCGGGAGCTGGCCTGGCGGCCACCACAGCTGGCTTGGCGGTAAATGCTGGCATCGGCCTGGGTGCCACTACGCGAGCCGGAATCGAAGGTGGAAGTGCCGGGGGCATCATCACGGAGCCAGGGGCGGCACCCGGAATAGTGATCGCAGCCAATCCGGAATCAAGCCTGCGGCGCAGGACATTGACCAGCGAAATCGGCGTATTCATCCGCGCCGCAGCCTGCCCGCCTGAACGCAGCGCCGCGCGTTCCTGCTCGGGCGGATTGACCCGGCGAATGCGAATTGCCGCGTGATCGGATGCGGTGCCAAGCTGCGCGGCGGCAGCGGGCGAGAGCGCGATCAGGCTGGACCCTGTCATCGGCCCGCGCTGGGTAACACGCACCAGAATTGTCCGCCCGGTTTCGAGCGAAGTCACTTCGGCATAGCTCGGCAAGGGCAGCGTGTGGTGGGCAATGCTCACCCCTTCCCCCGTGCCGATGGCTGCATAGCCAACCTGATCGGAATTCAGCTTGTCCTCGGGCGTGTAGGTTATGCCCTCGACCGTGTAGGGCTGGCCAATGACCACCGGATAATCAGCCGATGGTCCATTCGCAGTTGGCACCATTGGCGCCGAGGCAATCGCGGCTGAATCGCCCTGTCCGTGCCCGCAAGCAGTAAGCAGGGCGGCGAGGGTTAGTGCCGAAGCACGGTTAACGGGCAATCTCATCTGCAAGCAATCCCACCGACAAAGCGTAGAAGTTCGAGCAGTTATAATGGAGTATGACCCGATAATTCCCGGTTAACAGCCATGCAGCCGTTCCGGGACCATCGGGTTCGAACAGGCTGGCCATGACATCATCCGCGATGGGTGCCTGCGGCTGAATGCCCAATTGCCGCCATTCTGCAACGGTCAGCCAGCGGTTATGGCGCGAATGCACCCGGCTGCATGATGGCGCATTGAGCCTGGGCGAAACGCTAGAGCGGTCAAACGAATCGGGTATTGTCGCGCGCACGCCCCAAGGCTGGCCGCTGCGCCAGCCGGCATCGCGGAAGTAATTGCCGATAGAAGCGAGGGTATCGGGCGAATTGTCCCAGATGTTTGCCACGCCATCGCCATCGCCATCAACCGCGAGCCGCAGATACATGCTCGGCAGGAACTGCGGATTGCCGAATGCGCCCGCCCAAGATCCCACCAGTTGCCGCCGCGGAACGCCGCGATCTGCCATCTTGAGCACGGCGACGAATTCATCGGCGAACAGCTCGCGCCGCCGCCCCTCATAGGCGAGCGTCGCCAGCGCCTGCGGCAGATAAAAGTTGCCGCGAATGCTGCCATAATCGGTTTCATGCCCCCAGATCGCGAGGAGAATGGGCAGCGGAACCCCGTATTGCTGCTCGATTTGCGGCGCGAAACTGGAAACCTCAGCCTGCTTGGCGCGCCCGCGCGCAATGCGAGCGGCGTCAACATGATCGCGCAAATAAGGCGCCACTGCCGGGAACCGACCGGCGCTGAACGTGCCCGGCTGCGCCCGGTCCAGTTCGATCACTCTACGGTTGAGTGTCAGCCCGCTGGTCAGCGTCTGAATCGTTGATTCGCGGACATGGTCAGACCGCGCGCGCGCGGCGAGCAGCTGAACATAGCCCTGAAAGCCTGCGTCCTCTTCGGGCGGCGGACCTTGCGGAACGGGTTGCACCACCGGCACCGAGATCACCGGCGCGGGCGTGGGGGGCGGCATCTGGGTCTGCCCCAAAAGCGCGGAACCAAAGACAGCAACTGAGAATTTAAGCTTGCGAAGAATGGGGAGCATTGCCCCAGCTTCGCACAGGAACGCCGCAATTGGAATTGCACTTGTGACATTCCGGCGCTAGCGGGCACTGGTTCGGCGCGGAAACGCCATTAACAGGCTCGAATGGACAGGTGGCCGAGTGGTTTAAGGCAACGGTCTTGAAAACCGTCGTGGGTGGAAGCTCACCGTGGGTTCGAATCCCACCCTGTCCGCCAAGCGTTATTGAATTCATTCAAACCACCCGGTAGCCAGCGGGCCACCGGGGGTTCCGTTCGAAGGGTCATTGTCATTGACGCAGCAGCGTCAGAACAGTCTGCTGTGCCTGATTAGACTGCGCGATCATCGCGGTGGAAGCCTGGCTCAGGATCTGCGCCTTGGCCAGAGCCGTTGTCTCCGCCGAATAATCGGTATCGAGGATGCGGCTGCGCGCGTCCGACAGGTTGGTCGAATTCGACGTCAGGTTGTTGATCGCTGACTGCAACTGGCTTTCCCCGCCGCCGAGCGAGGCGTTGGTTGCCGCGACATCGGTGAGTGCAAAATCGACATTCGACATCGTGGTCAAAGCATTGGCGGCGGTATCGACCTTGAGCGCCGCTGCGGTGATCTTGGTGCCGTCAATCGCTGTGCTGCTGATCGTCACCGCGTCGACGGCGTTGGCGCCGGCCTGGATGGTGAACGTCTTGTTGGTCCCAGCGGTGGTGCTGAACAGTGCCACCCCGTTGAAACTGGTGTTGCCCAGAACGTTGGCGACCTGCGCCTGCAGGGCGTCAACTTCCTGCTGCATGTTCGCGCGATCGGCCGCCCGATAAGTGCCAGAGGCCGATTGTACCGCCAGTTCACGCACCCGCTGAAGCATGTTGGTTACTTCGTTGAGCGCGCCCTCGGCAGTTTGGGCAAGGCTGATGCCGTCATTGGCATTGCGGATACCCTGATTCATGCCGGTGATCTGCGATGACATACTGGTCGAAATGGCCAGCCCTGCGGCATCGTCTTTCGCCGAATTAATACGCTTGCCGGTGGACAGGCGCTGCATGGCCGAGCCTTGCATAAGCGCGGCGGAACTGGATGCATTGGCAGCGCGCATGGCGCTGATATTGGTGTTGATGACGGTCATGGTAAAACCCCCCGAATGGTCACCCTTGCGGCAAGTCCAGAACCATTCCGGGTCGCCGACACAAGCAAGATCGGCAGATGCGCGGCAAAGTTAAGCGGCAGGGTAAACAGATCGCTAACTGAGCGAAATTCCGGAGCAGTTCCCAAGAACCCGTTAACTGCAATATGCTAAAAGACATGCGAAAGGTGGAGTCGGCCATGGTTATTCCCGGGGATCGAATTGACGCTGCTGCGCTGGAAAATCGCCCCGCGCGCTCAGATGTTTCGCTAACCTGCGAAATCCGCCAGGGCATGCGTCCGTGGGCGCAGGTCAAGCTGCACGACATTTCTGCGACAGGCTTTCGCATCGATTGGCGGCCGGGCCTTGATGAGCGTAACCCGTTGAATATCCGCATTCCGGGGCTTGAGATGCTGATCAGCCATCTGCGCTGGAAGCGCGAGAACTGGATTGGCTGCGAGTTTACGCACCCGCTTTATCCGCCGGTTTTCGAGCACATCGTCAGGCATTCTCAGCTTAATGGCTGACCGCCCTTCCCCACCTCCGCGTTACATATGGATAACCCGGCCATAGGCGGCGAGCACCGATTCGTGCATCATTTCACTCAGCGTCGGGTGCGCGAACACCGTGTTCATCAGTTCTGCCTCGGTGGTCTCCAGGGTTTTGCCGACGACATAGCCTTGTATGAGCTCGGTAACTTCTGCGCCAATCATATGCGCGCCGAGCAGTTCGCCGGTCTTGGCGTCGAACACCGTCTTGATGAAACCTTCGGCTTCACCCAGCGCGATAGCCTTGCCGTTGCCGATGAAGGGGAAATTGCCGACTTTCAGCGCGTAGCCAGCTTCCCTGGCCTTGGCTTCGGTCATCCCGACTGAGGCGATCTGCGGGTGGCAATAGGTGCAACCCGGTATGTTAGAGCGATCGAGCGGGTGCGGGTGCACTGATTTGTTGCCCAGATCCTGCGCGATGGCTTCAGCCGCCGTTACCCCTTCGTGGCTCGCCTTGTGCGCCAGCCACGGGCCGTCGGTGCAGTCACCGATCGCCCAGACACCCTTCACATTGGTGCGGCCATAGGGGTCGGTCTTGATGTGAAAGCGCTTGTCCGGCTCGACATTGAGCTCTTCAAGGCCGATGTTTTCAAGGTTCGGCACGATGCCGATCGCGACGATGACGTGGCTGAATTCGGTGGTTTCTTGCCTGCCGGCGCCGTCCTTGATGGTAACTTTCACGGCAGTGTCGCTAACGTCCATTGCCCCGACATTGGCCTTGGTGAGGATTTTCATCCCCTGCTTCTTGAGCGCCTTTTCAAGGAACGCAGACACTTCGGCATCCTCAACCGGCACCACCCGGCCCATCATCTCGACGACAGTCACATCCGAGCCGAGATCGTTGTAAAAGCTGGCAAATTCGATGCCGATTGCGCCTGATCCGATGACCAGCAGCTTGGATGGCAGCTCGGTGGGGACCATGGCATGGCGATAGGTCCACACCCGCTTGCCATCGGCCTTGGCCTTGGGAAGATCGCGCGCGCGGGCGCCGGTGGCGATGATGATGTGCTTTGCTTCAAGCGTTTCTGCGCCTTTTTCCGAAGCCACTTCCAGCTTTCCCGGCGCGATCAGCTTGCCCTGCCCCATGTGCACGGCAATCTTGTTCTTCTTCATCAGGTGCGTCACCCCCTGATTAAGCTGCTTCGCCACCCCGCGCGAGCGCGCAACCACGGCGGCGAGATCGGCGGTGATGTTATCCGCCGAAAGGCCATAGGCGCTGGCATGCTTCATCTGGTGAAAGAGTTCGGCCGATCGCAGCAGCGCCTTGGTCGGGATGCACCCCCAGTTGAGGCAGATGCCGCCAAGGTTCTCGCGCTCGACAATCGCGACCTTCAGCCCCAGTTGCGCCGCACGGATCGCTGCGACATAGCCGCCGGGGCCGGAGCCGAGAACGATGACATCATATGCTTGCGCCACTTCAAATTACTCCTGAATCACAACGCGCGGCCGCCCGTTTTCGTCAATCGCCACGAAAGTGAACACCGCCGCGGTCACCTTGATCGCCACTTCTTCAAACCGGTGCCGCCGCCAGGCTTCGGTGGCGACGGTGATCGAGGTGCGCCCGGTTTTCGTCACTTCGCAATAGACCGAAACTTCATCGCCGACATTGACCGGGAACAGGAACTGCATCCCGTCCATTGCCACCGTAGCCACCCGCCCCCGCGCTATTCGCGCCGCGACCAGCCCCGCGCCCATGTCCATCTGTCCCATCAGCCAGCCGCCAAAAATATCGCCATTGGCGTTGGTATCCGCCGGCATGGCGGTAACGCGGATGGCGGGCTGTCCGGCGGGCAGATTCATCAGGCGACCAGCGCCAGTGGCTTCTCCACCAGCTCTTTGAAAGCCGCCATCAGCTTGGCCCCATCCGCCCCGTCTATCGCACGGTGGTCGAAACTGCCGGTGGCGCACATGGCTGTGGCGACGCCGAGCGTGCCATCGGCCATCACCCACGGCCGCTTTTCGCCCGCGCCGATAGCCATGATCATGCCCTGCGGCGGGTTGATCACCGCTTCGAACTGCTTGATCCCCATCATCCCCATGTTCGAGAGGCTGGCGGTGCCGCCCTGATATTCATTCGGCTGGAGCTTGCCCTCTTTGGCCTTTTTGGCGAGCGCGCCCATTTCAGTGGCGATCTGGGCGACACTCTTGCTGCCGGCATCGGTGACAATCGGGGTGATCAATCCGCCGGGAATGCTCACCGCTACTGAAATGTCGGCGCGCGAATATTGCCGCATGACATCACCGGCAAAGGCAACGTTGCAGGCGGGCACCTGCATCAGCGCCGCTCCCAAAGCCTTGATCAGCAAGTCGTTAACCGAAAGCTTCACGCCGCGCGCCGCCAGAACATCGTTCAATTCGCCGCGCAGCTTGAGCAGGGCATCAAGCCGGATATCGACGGTGAGATAGATGTGCGGAACCGTCTGCTTCGATTCGGTGAGGCGGCGGGCGATGGTTTTTCGCATGCCCGAGAGCTTCTGGTCTGCAAAGGGAATGCCGAAGTCCGGAATTGCCGTGGTGAGCGCGGTTGAGGCGGCAGCAGGGGTTGCAACCGGTGCCACTTGCGCTGTGGGACCAGCAGCAGGCTGCGCCGAACCCGGCTGCGCGGCTTCAACATCGGCGCGCACAATACGTCCGCCCGGACCAGACCCAGTCACGCCAGCCAGATCGACATTCATCTCTGCCGCCAGGCGCTTCGCCAGCGGGCTGGCGATCACGCGGTCACCAGTTGGTGCTGCTTTGGTCGCGGCTGGAACCGCGGCGGCAGGCGCCGCCGGAACAGACGTCGCCACAGGAGCGGGTGCTGCTTCTGGCGCTGGCTCAGGCTCTGCCTTTGGCGCAGCAACCGGCGCTGCCTGCTCATCGTCACCGGCGATCTGGGCGATGACGGTGCCGACCTTCACGCCTTCCGCGCCCTCGGCAATATCGATCGAAATCACGGTGCCTTCGTCAACCGCCTCAAATTCCATCGTCGCCTTGTCGGTCTCGATTTCGGCCATCACGTCGCCCGACGCAACCTTGTCGCCAACTTTGACAAGCCACTTGGACAGCTTGCCTTCTTCCATGGTGGGCGAAAGGGCGGGCATTTTGATGGCAATCGGCATGAGGCTGGTCCGGCTCCGCTGGCGCTGGTATTCATCCTGCTCTTGGCCAAAATGCAGCCCATGAGCAAGCCGCCTTGCAGCGAATTCGATTGTATTGGATAAGATGCTATCGCCGGGGAGCAGAGGATGCGGGTTTATCTGGTCATCATTGACGAGACGGAGGAAGCAGGGACCGCGCTGCGCTTCGCTGCGCGCCGTGCGGCGAAGACCGGCGCTGCCTTGCATTTGCTGGCAATCGTCCCGCGTCAGGAGTTCGTCGCCTTCGGCGGCGTTCAGGCAACAATCGCGCAGGAAGCCTATGACCGCGCCGAAGTTATGGCGACCAGCGCGGCGGGCAGTCTGGCAGCGGAAACCGGCACTATGCCAAGCATTGCGGTGAAACAGGGCGACGGCATCAAGGTGGTGAGTGAATACCTGACCGAGCACCCTGAAGTGTCCGCGCTCGTGCTCGGCTCGGCGGCTTCGGGCAATCCCGGACCGTTGGTTTCGCACTTCACCAGCGCTGGAATTGGGGCGCTATCGTGCCCGCTCTATCTGGTTCCCGGTGGGCTTGATGATGAGGCGATTGACCGGTTGAGTTAAACGATCAGACGCTACTTCCGCCCCTGATGCCGGATATTTCCGGGCCTTCCGCGATTTCCGACGATACGCTTGCCCTTGTGCTTCATTGGCAATGGCTTGCCCCGGCGCTCAATCGGCGCAGAACCGCCTTCAACCAGTTCAAACTTGAGCGCGCCGGTCAGCGGATTGGCCTCGGCCAGCCGCAGATCGATGATCTGGCCGTGGGCATAGCGGGTGCCGCTTTGCTCGCCGAGCAGCACCTGGGCCTTTTCATCGTAGGTGAAGTATTCGCGGCCGAGCGTTGAGACCGGCACCAGCCCGTCCCCTCCCAGACCAATAATCGTTGCGAAAAAGCCGAAGGACCGCACCCCGGTGATGCGCGTGGAGAAGACCTCGCCCACCCGAACCGAAAGCCAGGCCGCGACATACCGGTCAATCGTCTCACGCTCGGCCTCCATCGCCCGGCGTTCAGCCTGGCTGATCGCTTCGGACACGCGGGTCAGATCATCGCGGTCGCGGTCTGACAAACCCGACTTGGCGGGGAGATCGCCCTTTGGCGCTGGCTGCTCAAGCCCATAGGCATCGACCAGCGAGCGGTGCACCAGCAGATCGGCATAGCGGCGGATCGGCGAGGTGAAATGCGCGTAAGACCCCAGCGCCAGCCCGAAGTGCCCCATATTACGCGGTCCGTAATAGGCCTGGGTCTGGCTGCGCAGAACCGCCTCCATGATCAGCGCCTTTTCGCTCTCGTCGCTCACGTCCTTGAGCATGCGGTTGAACAGGCTGGGGGTGACCACCTGCCCCATGGCGAGCTTCATATCAAAAGTGGCGAGGTAATCCTTGAGCGCAACCAGCTTTTCGCGGCCCGGAACCTCATGGACCCGGTAAACCACTGGCGCGACTTTTGCCTCAAGCGCCTTGGCCGCAGCGACATTGGCGCCGATCATGAAGTCCTCGACCACGCGGTGGGCATCGAGCCGGTCACGGATGGCGATTTCGGAAATGCGGCCATTTGCATCAAGCCGCACTTGCCGCTCGGGCAGTTCCAGCGCCAAAGGATCGCGAACATTGCGCGCCTTTTCGAGGCAGCGCCAGCAGGCCCAGAGGTTTTGCAGTACGCTATCGTCGACTCGTGCCCCCGGGCTTGATCCGGAAACGCTGGCTTCCGTGTCCGCGGGTGGTTTATTGCGGCCAGCGGTCCCAACGCTGGTGGGGGCAACGGCGTCTATCCTTGCCTGTGCATCCTCATAGGCAATCACCTCGGCAATCCGCACCAGCGCGCGGGTGAAGCGGAACGCGGTAACCCTGCCCTCGGCATCGATGCGCAAGTGGCAGGCCATCGCTGCGCGGTCCTCGCCGGTTTTAAGCGAACACACCTCGGCGGAAAGAACCTCGGGCAGCATCGGCACCACCCGGTCAGGGAAATAGACCGAGTTCGCGCGCTTCCTCGCCTCGCGATCAACATGGCTGCCGGGCCGGACATAAAAGCTCACATCGGCAATGGCGACGAGCGCATTGAACCCGCCCTCGCCATCCGGCTCGGCCCAGATCGCATCATCATGGTCGCGCGCGTCGCTGGGATCGATGGCAACCAGGGGCAGTGCGCGCAGATCTTCGCGTTTTGTCTCCGATAGCGCCTCTTTTGCGGCACCATCTGCCTCTTTCAGCGTGTCACTGTCGAAGGCAAAAGGGATGCCGTGCTTGTGAATAGCGATCAGGCTGAACGCCTTGGGGGCCAGCGGATCGCCCAGAACTGCGGTAACTTTCACGCCCGAACGCGGTGAATTCCCGGTTGGCTCGGTAAGAACAAGGTTGCCCGCCTCCGCCCCGCCAAGGTCTGACACGGGCAGAGAATTGCGCACCCGCTTGTCCACGGGAGCCAGCCAAGCCTTGCCCGCACCATCAAATTCGATCACGCCCAGCATCGAATCCGCTGCCGCCGGGAGCTTCTTCATCGGGTGGGCAATCCAGCCAGAACCCGCCTCTTCGGTGCGCGCCAGCACGCGGTCACCAACCTTGAGCGCAGCAACGGCCGCTCGCGGACCTTTCACCTTGCCCCGCGCCTCGACGATCCGCAGGCGCGGCGGCGGGACGGCATCGTCGGGTTGCCAAGTATCTGGAATCGCGAGAACTTCACCTTCCTCGATCGCCATAACCCGCAGAACCGTGACCTTCGGCACGCCGCCCATCCGATGGAACGCCGTGCGGTTTCCGTCGATCAGACCTTCATCAGCCATATCCCGAAGCAGCGCCTTGAGCGCGATCTTCTCCGCGCCTTTCAGCCCGAAAGCATGGGCAATCTCGCGCTTGCCGGCGGTGACCGGCGAGGTCTGGATGAAATCCAGAACTTGCTTGCGGCTGGGCATTTCTTGCGGCTGGCCGTGCGGCTGGCGATCATGGGGTTTGGTCATGGCCGCAGCCTTGGGGGAATTGCCTGGCAATCACAATGTTCCAATCAACTGCGCTGCCAGACGCGCGGCTGTGCCGGTGCGGAACTTTTTCTTCTTTGCGACGTTTCGCAGTCTATCAGCTTTCATGTGGGAGAAGTAAAATGGCTAACCAAAACCGAAGTGATCAGGAAATTCGCGATGGCGTGCCGCCACGGCGCTCTGGAATGAACCCGCTGGTGATGCTGCTGGTGCTTGCAGCGATTGTCGTCGGCGTTCTGTTCGCAACCGGCTTCTGGAAGATGGGTGTTACCGGCGGCGAGATGCCAAAGGTTGATGTCAGCGCCAAGGGCGGCAGCCTGCCGAACGTCGATATGCAATCAAAGACAATTGTCGTCGGCAGCTCGCCGACAACGATCGAAGTCCCCAAGATTGAGACCAAGAAAACCACGGTGAACGTCCCGGTGGTGGGCGTTAAGCCCTAAGTTTCAAATCA
>JANLOZ010000311.1:0-4044 GCA_031366845.1 Novosphingobium sp.
GGCATCAAGGCGGGCCTTCCGGAGGAAGTTCCCGCGCTCAATGTGACCCGCGCCTGAGGCACAGGTCTTCAGGCACTCGTCTCCGCCAGCCACCAAATCAAGGAGGGGCAGAGCGGCATCGCCCTCGCCGGTGGCGGCGAAAATTATAGCCGGATGCCGCATGTGGTCACCACGGCTCGTTATGGCCAACAGCGTGGCGGCCAGATGCTCGAGGATCAACTCGATTGGGCCTATCGCTGCCCGTTCAGCCGGGAATTTATGGGTGAGACGGCTGAGAACCTCGCCGAGGATCACCAATACGAGCGCGAAGCGATGGACGATTGGGGCTTCATGAGCCAGCAACGCGCAGGCGCCGCGATCAAATCCGGCTTCCTCGCGCGTCAGATCGCGCCCATCGATGTTCCCGCAGGCAAGGGCACGCGCCGCTTCAAGGTCGATGAGTTCCCCCGCCCTGATGTGACGATCGACAAACTTCGGAAGCTTCGGCCCGCGTTCCGCGAAGGTGGTCGGGTTACGGCAGGCTCGTCTTCTGGAGTAACCGACGGGGCCGCGTTCATGATCGTGGCTGACCGTGCGGCGCTCGCCGCAAAGGGGCTTGAAGGCGAGGCGCGCCTGAGAGATTGGACGGCAGTCGGCGTGCCGCCGCGCATCATGGGGGCCGGGCCTGTTCCAGCGATTGCAAAGCTGCTGAAGCGAAACGAGCTGACGGTCTCCGACATCGACTATTTCGAGATCAACGAGGCATTCGCCGTCGTGAACCTTCATGCAGAACGCCAACTAGGAATCCCGCGCGACCGCACGAACCTCTATGGCGGCGGCATCTCGATCGGTCATCCCCCCGGCGCAACCGGCGGCCGCATGACGATCACGGCGATGCATCATCTCGCCGATACGCGCGGGCGCTACGGAATCATCTCCATGTGCCTTGGCGGTGGCCAGGGGATGGCGATGCTGATCGAAAATATCAAGCGATGAGACCTTTATGACTGAGGTGTTCGCGACGCTGTAGCATGGCTCCACGCTCAACAGGGTGGGAACCCATGTGCCGGCGGACGAAGCACTCGGTCGAGACACGGCCACTGTCACAGCTTTTTCCCAACGAAAGAAATCAACCATGAGCGCATGGGATATCCAAGGACCCACCCAAGGTGTTAATCGACGTGGGGTCCTTACACCGATCGGCACGCTAAGCCATTGATCCACCAAGCGGTCGAGGGGTCATTTTCGGCCGCTTAACCACAGCTTTTGCGCCATAGCGGTCATCGCATGCTACGATAGAGCCGACGCCAGATCATCAAACCGATCGGAATCATTCGCCCTCGGCGAAGCCGGCCCGGACGACTTCCTCGCGCTTTCGCCGCAGGTGCGTGCGCAGGATATGCGCGAGCCCGCGGGCATCGCGCCGCTGCAGCGCATTTAGAATTCCTTCGTGCTCCTGTATCGCGAGCGCCCAATGCTCAGGCGACATCGGCGTGATGAACCGTGCCCGCCGTATCCGCGCGGCGATCGATTCATAGAAGCCGGCCAGCACGGCGTTATCGGCCGCGCGAACAATGGCCTCGTGGATCAACCGGTTGCAGCGATAGTACGACGACAGATCCTGCGCGCGATAATGTTCGACCATGTTCGCCTGCAGCTCGGCGATTTCGCGCAGTTGCTCGTCGGAAATGCGCGGACACGCCAGTTCGCCAGCGGTCGCCTCCAGCGCCTCGCAGACTTCAAACAGTTCCTTAACGTCCTTTTGCGTGAGTTTCGCGGCGCGCGATCCGCGATTGGGCAGCAGCACTACAAGGCCCTCGGCAGCGAGCACCTTAAGCGCCTCGCGCAACGGGGTCCGCGATATCGCAAACGACGCGCATAGCTCGCGTTCGGGAATTCGCGCACCCGGCGCGATTTCGCCCTCCGTTAAGACTTGCCTGAGGCGGGAAACCACCTCGTCATGCATCATTTTCGCCGGCTCCTCGGGAAGCAATTTGAATGCAAAACTGCTCGAAACCAAGCAAATTCGCATAAAACTTGTTGCGAAAGATGCCTTTTGCATTCAAAAATACATTCTGCGGCTGAACTGAGGTTCCATCCCGAGGGGTCTGTCGACAAAATGAATGAAAATGCCAGCCCCAACACTGACCTGCTTTACGAGGTGCACGACGGCATCGGCCGGATCATCTTCAACCGGCCGCAGGCGAGAAACGCGCTGACCTTCGGCATGTATGAACGGCTGGCGGCAATATGCGAAGCTGCGGCCGGCGATCGCACCCTCAAGGTGCTGACCCTCACCGGCGCAGGCGACAAGGCATTCGCGGCAGGCACCGACATCAATCAGTTTCGCACCTTCAACACGCCACAGGATGCCATCGGCTACGAGGCCCGGATCGATCGCGTGCTGACCACGCTCGAACAATGCCGGGTGCCGACGATCGCGGCGATCAACGGCGCTTGCACCGGCGGTGGTGCCGCGATCGCCGCTTGCTGCGACCTCCGCATCGGCACTGGAAGCGCGAAATTCGGGTTTCCGATCGCGCGCACGCTCGGTAACTGCCTGTCGGCGGCCAATATCGGCCGGCTCTCAGCCCTGATCGGGGCGACGCGGGTCAAGGAGATCATCTTTACCGCGCGCCTGATCGAAGCTCAGGAAGCCGCCGGCATCGGATTGCTGCACGAACTCGTGGAGGATTTGCCCGCCCTCGAACGACGGGCCGATGAACTGGCGCGGCTGGTCGCCAGCCATGCACCCTTGACGCTGCGCGCTACCAAGCAGGCGCTGCTGCGCGCGCAGTCAAAGGCACCCGAAGACGAGGACCTCATCCTGATGTGCTATCAAAGCCGGGATTTCCGCGAAGGCATGGATGCCTTCCTGAACAAACGCCAGCCGCAATGGACTGGCGAATAGGCAGCAAGAACAACAAGCAAGATCTACATGATCGCGGGAGAAACAATGGGCCCTCTGAACGGATTGAAGGTTGTCGACCTGACGCATGTCATGGCAGGCCCGACCTGCACGTTGATGCTCGCCGACATGGGCGCCGAGGTCATCAAGATCGAGAAAATTCCGGCCGGCGACGACACCCGCTACATGGTTCCTCCCAAGATCGGCGACGTGGCGGCCTCATTCCTGATGATGAACCGCAACAAGAAGGGCATTGCGCTGGATCTAAAGACAACGGGCGGCGCCAAGGTGCTGCGGCGCCTGATCGAATCCGCGGACGTGCTGGTTGAAAACTTCGGCCCCGGCGTGATGGACCGGCTCGGTTTCGGTTACGCCGACATCAGCAAGGCGCACCCTGCCCTGATCTACTGCTCGCTATCCGGCTTTGGCCGCACCGGCCCGTACAAGCATCGCCGCGGCTTCGATCTGGTGGCGCAGGCCATGAGCGGCATCATGAGTTTCACTGGCGAGCGGCCCGACGGACCGCCGGTCAAATGCGGCGCGCCGTTGTCCGACATCACGGCTGGCATTCTTGCGGCCATGGGAATTCTCGCCGCCTATGCCCACCGTCTCAAAACCGGCGAAGGTCAATGGGTCGAAACCTCGCTGTTCGAGGCGGCACTGGTGCAAACCTACTGGCAGGCCGCCATCGCGATGGCCACCAATGTGGCGCCGAAGGCGATGGGTTCGGCCCATCCGCTCAATGCGCCCTACCAGGCGTTCGAAACCGCCGACAAGTGGATCGTGGTCGGCGGCGCCAATCAAAAACACTGGGGGCGCACGCTCGAAGTGCTGGACGCGACCGAATTGGCGCGGGATCCGCGGTTTGCGACCGGCGCCGACCGAATGGGCCATTTGAAGGAACTGGAAGCCTTGCTCACGGCGCGATTCAAAACCAGACCCGCCGAATACTGGCTTGTGGCGCTTGAGGAGGCCGGCGTCCCCTGCGGGCCCGTCAACGACATGCTGCAAGCCCTTGCCGATCCGCAAACGATCGCGCGCGAGATGGTGGTCGAGGTCGAACATTCCACGCTCGGCCGCGTGAAGACGATTGGATTGCCGATCAAGTTCTCGCAGACGCCGGGCAAGGTGCGGTCGGGCGCGCCGCTCTACGGCGA
>JANLOZ010000012.1:0-4972 GCA_031366845.1 Novosphingobium sp.
GCAAACGGGCGGCACCCCTGAAAGGCACCGCCCATAGCCACTCTCGCGGCGAATATAAAGATACCTTTATATGATTTTTATCGAAGCTCGGTGCGTCAGCGCCGCGCCCAGGCCAATTGCTCGCCGGTGCCATCGCTCGAAAGCAGCTGATCGGCCGCTTCCTCAAGCGCCTCGGGCCCGCGCATCATCGCCAGGCTGTGGGTGATGGACTTGAGTTCGGCACAATCGAGCCAGGGATGGCCCGTGCCGTATTGGTTGGCCATGCCGGTGCTTACCCGGTCAAGCGCACGGTCTGCCCCATTCGGGCCGTATTCTGCAACCATTCCGCGCTTAAGTTCTCTGGCCGCGCCATTCAGCTCGCCCAGGTGCGCGGCTTCGAAATCGGCGAAGTCGCTCTGGAAATTGCTCGCCGTGGTGCGGCAGCGCAGCGCGGTGACCATCAGCATGATATCGAGCCGCCGCAGCTTTTCCGCCGAGCCGGTTCGCTGCGCCTGCGCAGGCGCCGCGATAAACAATCCCGCAGCTGCAAAGCAGGCAGCCGCCTTCATCAACAAATTTTGCATGACCCTGTAACTCCCGTGGTGTCGCCCTCAGGGGAGAATGTGAAGACAGATGATTACTTCGGCCCCAATGACCAGGGTTAAGCGAAATTAAACGCCAAACCCGTTGCACTCGGGCTGCATCGCGCCATATGGCGGTTTCCAGCAGCCGCATCCGCATGACGAAAGAAAGACCTGAAACATGACCATCGCCAAAGGTGACAAGCTCCCCGACGTAAAGCTGACGAAGACCGGAGCCGACGGCAACGAGCCGGTGCAAACCGGCGAATACTTCAAGGGCCGCAAGGTCGCGCTGTTCTCGCTACCCGGGGCCTTTACCCCGACCTGCTCGGCCAAACACCTGCCCGGCTATGTCACCAATGCTGGTGCGCTGAAGGCCAAGGGCATCGACGAGATCGTCTGCACTGCGGTCAACGATGCCTTTGTGATGAGCGCCTGGGCGCAGCGCGATGGCAGCCCGGCGGTGACGATGCTGGCAGACGGCAACGGCGAATTCGCCAAGGCTGTCGGGCTTGAGCTTGACCTTACCGGCGGCGGGCTGGGCCATCGCGGCCAGCGCTATTCAATGGTGCTCAACGACGGCGTGGTCGAAGAGCTCAACGTCGAAGGCCCCGGCGAATTCAAGGTGAGCGCGGCTGAACACATGCTCGGGCAGCTGTGAGCGCGCTATGATACTGTGGGGGCAGCTTGCGGCGAAGGCCCTTATCTCCGGCCTGATCGTCGCGGCTGCCTCTGAAATTGCGCGGCGCAGCCCCGGCTGGGGCGGGCTGATCGCCTCGCTGCCGCTGACCTCGCTGCTGGCCCTGGTGTGGCTGTGGCGATCAGACCCCGATCCGCTCCGTGCGGCGGACTTCCTGCTGGGCTCGACGCTCTATGTCATCGCCTCGCTGCCGGCCTTCGTGTTGATGGCATTGCTGCTGCGGCGCGGGATTGGCATCGCACCCGCGCTTCTTGGCGGCGCAGTCCTTGCCTTCGCCGGCTACCTGCTGATGGTGGCCGCCGGTCGCCGTTTCGGGTGGCCGGTATGAAGAAATGTCAGACCCACAGCAAACCTATCCCGATCGCCAGACCCAGCTGCTGATCAGCGCCGCCGCGCTGACGGCGGTGATGCTGGTGACGCTCGATTCGACGATTGCCGCGATTGCGCTCACCCGCATCCAGTCAAACCTCGCCGCCTCGCCCGAACAGATTACCTGGGTGCTCACCAGCTATCTGATAGCCGCAGCGATCATGACGCCGCTGGCTGGCTGGCTGGCGGACCGCTTCGGGCGGATTCGCATTATGGAAGTATCGGTGCTGGTGTTCACGCTGAGCTCGCTCGGCTGCGGGCTCGCGCCGAATCTTGAAACGCTGGTGATCTTCCGCTTCATACAAGGCGCGGCAGGGGCCGGGCTGGTGCCGCTCAGCCAGGTTTTGCTGATCGATATCTATCCGCCGGAAAAACACGGCCCGGCCATCGCCGCATTCGGCATCGGCACGCTGGTTGGGCCGATGCTGGGGCCGACTCTGGGGGCCTGGCTGATCGAATATATGTCGTGGCGCTGGATGTTCCTGATCAACGTGCCGATTGGCCTGCTCTCGCTGGCCGGTTTCGCGCTGTTTGCGGTGGAGCACAAGAAATCCATCGCCCACCGCTTTGATCTCAAGGGCTTCATCCTGATTTCCACAGCGCTGGCATCGATGCAGCTGATGCTTGATCGCGGGCAATTGCTAGACTGGTTTTCCTCGGTCGAAATTTCGATTGAAGCCGCGATTGGCGCGCTGTTTGGCTATCTTGCGGTGGTCCATGTGTTCACCGCCAGGAACCCTTTTATCAAGCCCGAAATATTCCGCGATCGCAACTTCGCGCTCGGCACGGCGATTTCGGCGCTGGTCGGGATCTTTCTGGTCGGCGCGATGCCGCTGATCACCACGATGATGCAGCAATTGCTCGGCTTCCCAGTGCTGGCGACCGGCCTCGCCTCGCTGCCGCGCGCCTTTGGCAACGTCATAACCGTGATCATCGCCGGGCAGATTGCCGGCAAGGTTGATCCGCGCGTGCCAATCGTCATCGGCATGGGGCTGATGATTTCAGCCTTCTGGATGTTGTCCAACATCAGCCTCGATACCGGGCAAGGGGCCATGGCATTCATTTCGCTGGTTCAGGGGCTGGGATCGGGGCTGCTGTTCCTGCCGCTGATGCTGCTGATTTTCACCACCCTGCCCGAAAAGTTCAAGAACGAAGGCGCGACGCTGTTTTCGCTGATGCGCAATGTTGGCGGGGCGGTGGGGATATCGGTAATTCAGATCATGACCCTGCGCGATATGGCCGCCAACCAGGCACGACTTGTCGAGCACGTTCGGCCTGATAATCCGATGGTGGCGATGCGGCTTCCCGATTTTGATCTGGGCTCGCCCGGTGCGGTGGCCGGCGAGATGGGGCAGATCATGCAGCAGGCAGCGATGGCGGCCTATAGCCACACCTTCCAGACGCTGTTCATCGGCGCGCTGTTGATGATACCGCTGTGCCTGGCGATGAAGATCGGCAAGCCGGGCGACGCGCGGACGGCCCAATTTGGCATGGTGGTGGAATGAGCGCGACCGCTATCCGATCAATACCCCATCAAACTCAAGACTTCCTTGCGGCTCGACTGATCATCAAGAAAGCAGCCGAGCAGGCGGCTGGTGATCATGTTGACCCCCGGCGTGCGCACCCCGCGACCGGTCATGCAGCCGTGCTGCGCCGAAGCCCAAGGCGATCAAGGTGACCACCACCATCCCGATCCGCTTGCCCATGCCCTTTCGCCTTTTCAATTCTGCGATCTGCCAACTTACTGCCGAACGTATTTTTCAGCGAGCGCAAATCAGCGTCGCTGCCAGACAAGGCCTCCACCCCAGTCGATGGTCTGGCCGCTCTGATCTGGGCTGCCGACCTGCGGCCAGTCTTCGCCATTGGGTGTGGCCGTGATCAGCACTGAGCCCCCGCTATGATACCCGACGACAATTGGTTCCAATCCGCGATAACCGGTGAACTCGCCGCCCCGATCACCTATTGCCGTGTAAAGACGATACCATTGCTCCAGCGGATTTCGCGCGCCACACCGCCGGAATCGGAGATGGCTGTTCCGCCTGCCTGGTTGGTGCCAGTGTCGCCTGACCAACGCATGGTCAGGAGACCTTTGGCAAAGCTCCCCGCTGCGGTCTCGTGCAATTGGGGCGCGGACCAGTTTACCGTGACGCCCGACTGGGACAAATAGTAGTCGATCCCGTTCGACCCGCGCCACGAACCCGCGACATTGGGCACGCCGACCGAATCGGAGGTTATCGTCCGTCCGCTGAAGGTTCCGGGCTGGTCGCAGCGCAGGGCGACGAGGTTGCTGTTGTACGCCGCGACCTGTTGCAGAAACTGGCGATATTGCGGCTGCTGCGCCACTGCCGCGTCGATGCCGGTGGCCAGCCGGTACGGCATGGTAAGCGAACATGCTGGTTGATCGCTGGGGCAATGGAAATTGACCGAGGCCCCCCACGCGATGATACGTTGTGTCAGATTTAAGTTCGCTGCAACCAGGCTATTTAGAACCGATACCTCAGTTGAGTAGGATTCTGGAGGAGACCTGCGGCTTTGCGCCGCCTCAATAATTCTTTGGAGGCCACTGATTTCCGCCGCGTTGTTGTTGATCTGATACTCAATTTTCCGGATTGAGACCAGTGCAGTTCGCGCTTTCGAGATCTGCTCCTCGGTCGCATAATTGCCGCGCACGGCCTCGAGCCGCGCCAGCGCATCGCTGTTGTTCTGGCAGCGCGCCTGCCGGTCGGCCTCGTCGATTTGCGCACCCAGAGGCTGGGCGGCAAGGCAAAAAGTGACGGCTGCCAGGCAATGTAATGTGCGATTTGCGACCATGGCGAAATTCCTCCTTCGCGCTTGGACGCATTAATTATAGCACGCGGTAGCCCCGTCCACAAGTTTCCCAACCCGAACGCGAGGTCGGATCAAAGCAGATACATCGTCAACCAGCGCGACGCGAGTGCCGGGCGATCATGGCCTTCCGCCTCAACGACAACATTCATTTCTTCGCGATACCTCACAGGCGCAGTTTCCTCGATTGCCGCGAAAGAACGGGCCGCAAGGTGGCTGCTCCCCAAAGATGCCGAGCGTATCGTTTGGGATGCTGAGGGGAGTGCTGTCCTGAAATAACTGTTAGAGCATTGCGCACTTTGTCTGAATCGCTTCGTGCTCCATGAGTCTTTGTTATCGCATCGCGATTTGCGGAAAACCGGTGCCCACTTTTCCGTGCGATGCTCAATACCCCATCAAACTGAGTACTTCCTTGCGGCTCGACTGATCATCAAGAAAGCAGCCGAGCAGGCGGCTGGTGATCATGTTGACCCCCGGCGTGCGCACCCCGCGACCGGTCATGCAGCCGTGCTGCGCC
>JANLOZ010000039.1:0-17547 GCA_031366845.1 Novosphingobium sp.
CGGTCCTAGCGCCGCCGCCGCCCGCCGAAAACCCCTTGAAGAGGTAGCCACCGCTCCCGTGCCTGACGCCCCTGCTCACGAGCCCATGCCGCACCGCATCGTTTTCGCCAATGAAAAGGGCGGCACCGGCAAATCAACCACCGCGGTCCATGTCGCGGTGGCGCTGGCATACAAGGGCGCGCGGGTTAGCGCGATTGACCTCGATCCGCGCCAGCGCACGCTTCACCGCTACCTTGAGAACCGGGCCGAGACGGCGCGGCGGCGGGGGATTGACCTGCCGGGGCCGCGCTTTGCCGTATTTGCCGGCGAGAGCGTGGAGGCGCTCGATCGGCTGATCGCCGAGATGAGCCAGGACATGGACTTCATTGTGTTCGATACGCCGGGGCGCGATGATGTTTTTGCGCGGCATGTGGCGACATCGGCGGATACGCTGGTCACCCCGCTCAACGATTCGTTCGTCGATTTTGACCTGATCGGTCAGGTTGATGCCGAGACGTTCAAGGTCCGCCGGCTGTCGTTCTATGCCGAGCTGATCTGGGAAGCGCGCAAGAAGCGGGCCTTGGCGACGATCAGGGAAAAGCGCCGCGAGATGGACTGGGTGGTGGTGCGCAACCGCACCGGGCACGTCGAGGCACGAAACCAGAAGCGGCTTGAACTGGCGCTGGGCGAGCTTTCCAGGCGCGTTGGTTTCCGCATCGCCAATGGCTTGAGCGAGCGGGTGATTTACCGCGAACTGTTTCCCTCAGGCCTGACTTTGCTCGACAAGGGGCATCTGGGCGAGCTCGGCACCAGCCATCTGGTCGCCCGGCAGGAACTGCGCGCTCTGGTTGCCGGCTTGAACCTGCCGGTGCCGATCAAGGTTCCGGCGGACATGGTGCTGGCATGATCAAGCTGCTGTTTTTTGCCGTGATCCTTTCGCTGCTGTGCAAGCTGATTGCGCAGCGCTGGCCGTGGGAATTGATGCGCGCCAACCCGACGCGCAATCAGGCGCTGTTCCGCGCGCACAAGCTGCTCGGCACGCGCGCCGATGCCAACCGGACCGAAGTGATCGAGGCGCACCGGCGGCTGATCGCCATAGTCCATCCCGATCGCGGCGGCACCAACGATCAGGTGCACGAGGCCAATGCCGCGCGGGACCTGCTGCTCGATGAAATTGCCAACTAAGGCCCCCCATGACCCACAGATTCAATTCCACCGTCCTTCGCGAATATGACATTCGCGGCATCATTGGCAAAACGCTGGGCGCGCAAGATGCCCGGGCGATTGGCCGGGGGTTCGCCACGCTGCTGAAGCGCGCGGGCGGAACCAAGGTGGCGGTGGGTTATGATGGGCGGGTCAGCTCAATCATGCTCGAAGAGGCGCTGGTAGCCGGGCTCAACGCCAGCGGCGTTGACGTGGTGCGCGTTGGCATGGGGCCAACCCCGATGCTCTATTACGCCGAAGCTTCAATGGAAGATGTGCAGGGCGGCATTCAGATAACTGGCAGCCACAATCCCCCCGATTACAATGGCTTCAAGATGGTATTTTTTGGCCGACCGTTCTTTGGCGCGGACATTCTGAAGCTTGGGCAAATGGCCATTGCTGGCGACTGGATCGATGCCGCCGGTGAGGGGCGTGAGGGCGGCCATGAGCACCGCGAGATCATCACTGCTTATATCGACCGGCTGGTGGAAGGGCTGAACGGCATCGATCCCGCTGTGCTCACCGGCCTCAAGATCGGCTGGGATGCCGGAAACGGCGCGGCTGGCCCGGCGCTCGAACTGCTGGTTAAAAAGCTTCCCGGTGAACATCACTGCCTCTTCACAGAAGTTGACGGCACGTTCCCGAACCACCACCCGGATCCAACCGAGGAAAAGAACCTCGCAGACCTCAAGCACCTCGTCGCGGCGAAGAACCTCCAATTCGGAGTGGCTTTTGACGGCGACGGCGACCGGATCGGCGCGGTCGATGGCACCGGCCGGGTTATCTGGGGTGACCAGTTGCTCATGATCTACGCCGAAGACCTTCTGCGGATGGTGCCCGGATCCACGATTATCGCCGATGTGAAGGCAAGTTCCGCCCTGTTCGAGCGGGTATCAGAACTTGGTGGACAGCCGATTATGGGGAAAACCGGACACAGCCTTATTAAATCCAAAATGAAGGAGACTGGCGCGCCGCTGGCGGGCGAGATGAGCGGGCACGTGTTCTTCGCGCATCAGTATTACGGGTTTGACGATGCGCTTTATGCCGCGATCCGGCTGATTGCGGCATCGGCGCGGCTGGGCAAATCGGTGACCGAACTGCGCGAGGCGATGCCGCCGATGATCAACACGCCCGAGCTGCGCTTTCAGGTTGATGAGAGCCGCAAGTTCGCGGTGATCGACGAGGTCAAGGCGCGGCTGGCGGATGCGGGCGCGGATGTGAACGATACCGATGGCGTGCGGGTCAACACCGCCGATGGCTGGTGGCTGCTGCGCGCGTCGAACACGCAGGATGTGCTGGTGGCGCGGGCCGAGAGCCTGAGCGCGGAGGGGCTGGAACGGCTGATGGAGCAGATTGACCGCCAGCTCGCCGCATCGGGGCTCAGCCGCGGGGTCCAGGCGGGGCATTGAGTTTTCCCCCCATCCGCCTGGTCATCTGCGATATCGATGGCACGCTGGTGCGGCATGACAAGAGCCTGCCGCAGGAGAACATCGAGGCGATCAAAGACCTGCTCGCGCGCGGCGTGGCGGTTTCGCTGATCTCGGCGCGGCCGATTGCCGGGATGCGGCCGATCATTGCGGCGCTGGGACTGACCGGGCCGTTCGGCGCATTCAATGGCGGCATGGTGTTCGATCATGATGAGGCGGTGCTGGCCGATCAGCAAATACCGGCGGGCACCGCGCAGGCCTTGCTCGCCCAATTTGCCGAGGCCGGGGTGACGCGCTGGGTGTTTTCGGACGGGCGCTGGCTGACAAGCAACATGCTCGACCCGCACAGCCCGCGCGAACGGATTTCATCGGGGCTTGCGCCTGAGACCGGCGACATGATGGCCGCCGCCGCCAATGCCGATAAACTGGTCGCGGTGAGCGATGATCCCGTCCTGCTCGCCAAGATTGAGGCCAGGGCACGCGCCAGCGCGGGCAGGACCGCGAGCGTGGTGCGATCACAGACTTATTACCTTGATGTCACCGCAAGCGGGGCCAACAAGGGCGACGGCGTGACCACGCTTGCAGCAGCATTCGGCGTGCCGCTCGAACAAATTGCGGTGCTGGGTGACAACGCTAATGACGTAAGCATGTTCCGCGTCGCGGGTCTGTCGATTGCCATGGGCCAGGCAGAGCCGGGGGTGCAGGCCGAGGCCGATTTCGTCGCCGCGGACAACGAGCACTGCGGCGTCGCCGATGGCATCGCGCGGTTCGTTTTGCCCCGGCTGGGCTAGAGCGTGATGATTTCAGGCCAAATCGGCGCGGAGGCCATTAAATAGGGACAGTCCCCATTTAATGCCTGCCCGTCGTTCAGTATGGCTGCATAGCTTGATTACATTAAATAGGGACTGTCCCTATTTAATGGCACCTATTTAATGGCAAGCGCCTTTGATTCACGCTAAAATCATCACGCTCTAGAGTTTTTCTGTTATAGACGGCACCACCCCGCCCCCAGCACAGAACACTTGCAACCACCCCGCCCTTGCGTAAACCTTTAGCCCAAAGCGACATTCAGCGGCCGGGGGTTCAATGCTAATCGGAATCTATCTGGGGACGACCAACAGCGCCGTCGCCATCTGGCGTGACGGGCAGTCCGAACTGGTGCCCAATGCGCTCGGCGAATTCCTGACCCCCTCGGCGGTGTCGATCGAAAAGGGCGGGCAGACCGTACCGAGGGGGCAAGTCGATTGCCGAAGCCGCAGGGCGCCATGCAGGTTGTTCAGTCGGGCAAAAGCTCCTTGCCGCTCGGCACGTCGATCACCCCGCCCTGATCATAGGCCAGAACGCCGGGTATGGCCGCAAGCCGATTGATCAGCACAACATTGGTTTCGACGAATGGCCCGATGGCGCGAAGCGCCGCTGGGTGAACGCTAGCCGGATCAAGCCCCGGCGGCATAGTGCTGCCAGATTTCGCCGGTCGCAAGGCCACGGCGAAAAGGCCATAGTCCATCACAGCACTCTTCCCGAGATCGACTTCGCCTGCCAGTTCAGGAATGGGTGATGGTTCCCACGCCTTGGCGAAAAGCATTGTGCCGAGATCGGTGACCTCGCCCGCCTTTGCCGTGAAGCCCACCGTGCCGAGGCAGAAGCACTGGTAAATGAAACTCGCATATCCTTCGCCATAAACCACATAGTCGCCTGGGGTAATCTCGGCCAGGACAGTCGACACCTTGTTCAAATTGGTCAGTGCCGTGTTCGGACGAATTGAAAACAGGTTCTGGCTTTTGTCGTAGTTGAAGCGGAAATCAGCATAGCTTCCGAGACGTTCAACCGCTTTGTCTTTGGGGTTCCTGGCCAGCTTGCCTTTGGCCACAACCATGGCGGCGTCATAGGCTTTTTGCTTGGCTGTCTCATAGTCAGCAATTTCCAGCCTGTCCGGCACCCGCAGGATTACCGCGTCGAATTTGGACAGGTCTGTATCCAGACCGAGTAGGACATAGGCCTTGTCGGCACGCAGCGTGATCGGTTCGCCAGCCTTGAACTGGCGAATGCCTTTGTCCGCTGCGCCCGCAGGCAAGGCCGCGCAAACGAGCAATAGCCCGATCAGGGGACGAAGCAGCCGCGCCATCATGGCAGCACCCGTGCATTCGGCGGCACCGGGCCTGATGCGATCCGCGCCAGCGCAGCAATCGCCTCGTTGCTCTTGGCCTGATAGATGTGTTTCCACATATCTTCGGTGATGCGGTAGCGGGCATATCCGCGCGGGACCATGCAGCGGAACATGCGCGATTGGCGGATGCTGCGCTCAAGCGGCCCAGCAATCATCATGCCGATCACCGCGCCAACCATGCCGTATTGTCCGCCATCATAGGTAACCGGCCTTGTCGCATCGCCCTTTTGCCAGGGAACGAATGTTGGCGTTGACCGCTGGACGCCATGCGGCACGAAGCGCCAGCAGAACGAAAGGTCCGCGCTCGCCTGTTCGTGCGTGACGCCGGGCTTGTGCAGCACCCAGTACTTGCGTTGATCACCCAGTTCCTTTTCCGGCGCGGCAAGATCGGCAAGAGTCAGATTGGCCAGCGGCAGCTCATCGGCTGCCTTGGCCGGAATGCAGATCGTTGCCAGCGCCATGGTTGTGGAGGCGATCACCCCTAGTCGTAACGCGCTGATATTCATGGCGCAACCTTCCCCTTGAGCAGCAATGCTAACCGTTAGGCAGGAACCGCGCAAGGTACTGGTCATTGCTGCCACTGGTCGCCTAGACTGGCCGGGTGACTGCTGTCCTCTTGCCTCCTTCCATCACCGCCTGGTTCGCCGCGCGCGGGTGGGACTTGCGGCGGCATCAGCGCGAGATGCTCGAAGTTGCCGCGAGCGGGCGGCACGCGCTGCTCACGGCGGATACCGGGGCGGGCAAGACGCTTGCCGGGTTTCTGCCGACACTGGCAGAGTTCGCCGGTGACAACCCTCCGGGTGAAGGCCTGCACACGCTCTATGTCTCGCCCTTGAAGGCGCTGGCGCATGATGTGCAGCGCAACCTGCTGAGCCCCGTAGCCGAGATGGGGCTGGCGGTGTCTATCGAGACGCGCAGCGGTGATACCCCGAGCGATCGCAAGGCCCGCCAGCGCGCGCGGCCGCCGCATATTCTGCTGACCACGCCCGAATCGCTGTCGCTGCTGCTTTCCTATCCTGAAAGTGCCACGCTGTTTCGGGCGCTCAAGCGCGTGGTGATTGACGAGGTCCACGCTTTCGCCACCGGCAAGCGCGGCGATCTGCTGGCGCTGAGCCTTGCGCGGTTGCAGGTGCTTGCGCCGGCGATGCAGCGGGTGGCGCTTTCCGCCACGATTGCCGAGCCGGAACTGTTCCGCGCGTGGCTGGCGCCCGGTGGCGATCCGGCGGACGTTGCGCTGGTGATCGGCGAAAAGGGGGCCGCGCCCGAGGTTACCGTGTTGCTGCCCGCGGAAGAGCGCGTGCCGTGGTCTGGCCATGCCGCGACATGGGCGATCCCGCAGCTTTATCAGGCGATCCAGGGCAACCGCACCACGCTGGTCTTCGCCAACACGCGCTTCCTTGCCGAGCTGATCTTTCGCCTGTTGTGGGATGCCAATGACGACAATCTGCCGATCGGCATTCACCACGGCTCGCTGTCCAAGGAGGCGCGGCGCAAGGTTGAGGGGGCGATGGCGCGGGGCGAATTGCGCGCACTGGTTTGCACTTCCAGCCTCGATCTGGGGGTCGATTGGGGCGATATCGATCTGGTGGTGCAGATGGGCGCGCCGAAGGGATCATCGCGTCTGCTCCAGCGGATCGGCCGCGCCAACCACCGGCTCGACAGCGCCAGCCGTGCGCTGCTGGTACCGGGCAACCGCTTTGAATTCCTCGAGGCGACCGCGGCCAAGCACGCGGTCGATCAGGGCCAGCGCGATGGCGAGGACTTTCGCCCCGGCAGTCTCGACGTGCTCGCACAGCACGTGATGGCGGTGGCCTGCGCCGGGCGGTTTGACGAAAATGCCCAGCTCGCCGAAGTGCAGAGCGCGCACTCCTATGCCTGGGTGGATGGGCCGCTGTGGGCGCGCGTGCTCGATTTCGTCGCCACCGGCGGCTATTCGCTGCGCGCCTATGACCGGTTCCGGCGGATCGTGCGCGCGGGCGATGGCCTGTGGCGGCTGGCGCATCCCGACCACGCCGCGCGGCACCGGATGAATGCCGGGATCATCGTCGATGCCGAAATGCTGCACGTGCGCTTTCGCAACGGCCGCGAGCTTGGCAGGGTTGAGGAGGCGTTTGGCGCGAGCCTGCGGCCGGGCGATACGATCCGCTTTGCCGGGATGGACCTTGAAGTTGAGGCGTTGCGCGATCTTGATCTGATCGTCCGCGCGGCAAAGAAGGCAGGCCAGATTCCGAGTTACATGGGCGCGCGGATGCCAATCTCCTCGCATCTGGCTGACCGCGTGCAGAGCCTGATTGTTGATCGCGCAGGCTGGGCGGCGTTCCCCGACGATGTCCACGAATGGCTCGAGATGCAGGATTACCGCTCGCGCCTGCCCGCGCCGGGCGAACTGCTGGTGGAAAGCTTCCCGTTTGAACAGCGCGCCTACACCTTGTTTTACACCTTCGAAGGGTGGAATGCGAACCAGTCACTGGGAATGCTGGTGACGCGGCGGATGGAGGCGGCGGGGCTCTCGCCGATGGGCTTTGTCGCCAATGACTATGCGCTCGGCGTCTGGGGGCTGAAGCCGATAACCGATCCGGCGGCGATGCTCTCGCCCGAGATTCTGGGGGATGAATTCGTTGAATGGGTTCAGGAAAGCTACCTGCTGCGGCGCGCTTTCCGCGAGGCGGCGGTGATCGGCGGGCTGGTCGAACGCCAGCACCCGGGCAAGAAGAAGACCGGGCGGCAGGTGACCTTTTCGACCGACCTGATCTATGATGTTCTGCGCAAGCACGAGCCCGATCACGTGCTGATCGAAGCCGCCTGGGCCGATGCCCGCGCGCGGCTTACCGATCTCGACCGGCTGGCGCAGGTGCTCGAACGCGCGCAGGGCAGGCTGGTCCATGTCGAGCTTGGCCGGGTGAGCCCGATGGCAGTGCCGGTGCTGGTGATGATCGGTCGCGAAAGCCTGCCTGCGGGGATGGCCGACGAAGAACTGCTGATTGAGGCGGAGAGTTTGGCAGCGCAGGCGATGCGGGGGGATTGATCGACCGTAGCCGCTCCTCTTCAGGGGAGGGGTGGGGGTGGGACTGAATGCAGCCTGTAGTTATCCATTTGATCTTGACGCAACCTGCCCCCCCCCTTGAGGGGAGGCTATCGCATATTCCCAATTTTTCCCAATATCGTCACCCTGAACTTGTTTTTGCAAGCACGTCTTCGACTCCAGGGCCCATTGTGCCGCAAGCCCGGAGCAAGCCGGATAGGCGCAAGCCGCGAGGCTTTCTCCCGAAAACCACGCTCCAGCCGTGCCGAGAAATGGGTCCTGAAACAAGTTCAGGATGACGAACAATGAGAGTTGGGGTGAATATGCAATTCCCCTGCCCCTTGAGGGGGATGCGATTCATTGCAAACCCCAAACCAGAAAGGGGGCGGATTGCTCCACCCCCTTCTCATAACTTTCCGCAGCGTAAAGCCTATTGCGTTGCCTTGGGCGCGCCGGGGGCCTTGCCGAACTGGTAGTACTGCTCGTTACCGACGAAGCCGAACGCGGTGACGCCCGACGCCTTGATGATATTCAGCGTCTTGGCTGCGATATCGTAAGGTGCCTGCGCGTCGGGCTGAAAATCCAGCTCGGGCTCGGGCTTGTATTTCATCGTTAGATTGAGCTGGTACAAAAGCCCGCCATTATCAACGACCTTGCCATTCCACAAAACCTGACCTTGCGGGTCAATATTGACCATATTCTTGTCCTGCTTGGGCGGCGGCACGAGGGGGGGTGGGGTAGGCGCGGGCAGATCGATGTTGACCGCATGGGTCGCAACCGGAATGGTGATGATGAACATGATGAGCAGCACGAGCAGAACGTCGATCAACGGCGTCATGTTCATTTCCATCATCGGCGAACCATCGTCCTTGCCGCCTGACATTGCCATGGAATTTTACTCCTGAATTACCTGAACCGCACGGACCAAAGCCGTGTGGCGATTTCTATCCGTTCGGATCGATCGGGGTGGAAATGAAGCCAACCGTGGGGTAGCCCGAAATCTGCACGTTGAAGATCGTGCCGGCCACGCAGCGCCAGGGCGCTTCACGGTCCCCGCGAATGTGCACCTGCGGCACCAGTTCTGGATTTGCCACCATGGCTGCCGCACCGCCTGCCCGCTTTACGATTGAATCGAGACGCTTGTAGGCGAGATCCCGCAGTTCGTCCGAATCGACCGGGGTGGTGTTGTTGAAATAGACCCGGCATTCGCCCCCGCGGCTTGCGCCTTCGAAACCGGGCTCGCCCGCAGAGCGACCGCCGCCGTCGGTGGTGCTCACCGTCAACAGCAGGTTTTCAACCTTGTTCTTCGATTCGACCGAGTAAATGATCGGAATGTGAAGCTTCTGAATCGTCTGGAGCGCGATGGGAACCGCGATCAGGAAGATGATCAGAAGCACCAGCATAACGTCCACAAGTGGCGTCGTATTGATGTCGGACAATGGCTTATCTTCGCCGCCGCCGCCTACTGCCATCGCCATAAATTATTCCTATCCTGACTTTCTGGCCTGTCTTTCTGGCCGGACCGCCGGCAAGCTGCCTGTCAAATGGCAACCGGGCGGCCAATCGGTGGGACCCGAAGATCCCACCGTTATTCCCGAGTGGTTCAGGGACGCGGCGCAGCGGCGGGAGCCGGAGCGGCGGCTGGCTTGGCCGCAGCCTTGGCAGCTGCCATCGACGGACGCACGGCACCCTTGGAATTGATGTAGGCAAGAACATCAACCGAGAAGCTGGCGAGCATTTCGCTGATCTTCTTGTTGCGCGCCTGCAGGTAGTTGTAGCCGAGCACCGCAGGAACCGCGACGAGCAGACCCAGCGCGGTCATGATCAACGCTTCACCGACCGGACCCGCAACCTTGTCAATCGATGCCGAACCGGAGATGCCAATGGCGATCAGCGCGCGGTAAATACCGATAACCGTACCGAACAGACCGATGAACGGTGAGGTCGAACCGACTGTGGCGAGGAACGACAGGCCCTTGTTGAGGAACGAGTTGATCGACGCTTCCGAGCGCGCGAGCGAGCCGTGGAGCCAGTCATGGGCTTCCATCGAATCGACCATCTTGCCGTGCTGGTCTTCAGCGGCAAGGCCGTCTTCAACGATCTGGCGATAGGCGCTGTTCTTCTCGAGCTTCGATGCGCCTTCACGCAGCGAAGGCGCGCGCCAGAAATTGGCGATGGGGGCCCCGCCCTGGTTGAATATCTTGCGCTGATCGTTCCACTTGGTGAACAGCAGGAAAAACGACCCGAAAGACATAATCGCAAGAATCACGCCGACTGAAAGCGCGATGTAGTTCGGATGTCCGCCCGGGAACATCATCTCGTAAAAGCCGAACTTGTTCTGCGGAGCCGTGTTTACACCTGCGGCCAGAAGTTCCAAAACCATGCGATAGTCCTCTCAAAAATACGATGTAAAGTGTGAAAACATTAGTTTACAAATGGAAGCTGCCCTGGCGGAAAGCTCCCGGAAAATTCATTCCTTCGGAATAACCCAGCGGATCGCGCTGGAAAAAGTCCCCGTCGTCGGGTTGCCATCGCCGTCTGTCGCCGGGGTGAAGCGAGCGCGCGCCCTGATCTTGGCGCAGGCCGTCGAATCAAGATCGGGACTGCCGCTCGATCCGGTAACTTCGCAAGAGGTCACCCGGCCATCGGTACCCACCTGAACGCGGAACCGGGTGGTGCCCTGCCGTTCCTCACGCAGAGCCTGCGAAGGATAGTCATTGGTTGTCGCCCAGTTGCCGGGGCTGCCCTTGGGAACCGCACCCTTGGCGGTAAAGCGCGGTGGCGGCGGTGCAGCCGGTGCCGGGATGACAATCGGCGGCGGCGCAGCTGGCGGCGGCGCGGGAACCACGGAGACCGGCGGCGGCGCGACGTTGATCGAAATCCTTGGCGGCGGCGCGACGATAGGCGGCGGCGCAATTTTCTTGGGCGGCGGCGGAGGCGGCTCGTCCTTTTTGGGCTCGTCCTTTTTGACGTCGATCGTCGTCACCTTCTTCACGAGCTCTTTGTAGCCTTCATAGGCCAGCCCGGTGATCAGCAAATAGCCAATCACGATGTGAATCAAGGCGACAATCACAAAGGCGGTAGTACGGTTACCGCTCAACTGTTGGTCAGCGTAAGCCATTCAGACGCATCACTCCACAAAACACACGTCAGGCCGACTGAAACAAAGCCGCCGCTAACGCCCCGGACCAAACGCAGATTTGCGCCATGGCCCGAACCACATCCCAAATTTACCACCCTGCCGGTTGAACCGGACCTGACGCATAATGAAGCGAAGTTCACAGCGCCGAGGTTTGGCCCTGATTGTTTACAGAGCCGGTTTTGCCTCGCTTTAACGCCGAGTTTGGCTGCGTGCAACGCCTTAATCCGTGCTTGATGCCGGTTAACCGCTGATTCACACTGCAGATTGCCAAATCTTGTCAACGCAAGCGTAGCGCCGCCTAGGCAAATGGCGCTATTGCCGCACAATACCAATTGCTTGGAGTCTCGCCATGATTCTGATTCGCGCGCGGTCTGCGGCCCGATTGTTGGTGGTTTCCCAGTTCGGGACGGTGCTGGCCGGGACGATACTGGCGAATCTGGCGCCAGCGCCCGCCTTCGCCGAATCACCCGCCAGGCCTGTGGCGCTTGCCCCGGCCTTCGTGTCGCCACTCACTTATGCCGATCTAGCCGATCTGGCTGACGCCGCGCCGCTGGTGCTCAAGGCACGGATCACCAAGGTCGCCGAAGTCGAGCCGCAGCGCGCGGGCAGGGTAAATCCCGGATGGGCCAGGATTTACGTCGAAGCGGTGACCGAAAACCTGCTCACCGGCCCGGCGGCGGTCGGCGAGGCGCTGCACTATCTGGCCGACGTGCGGCGCGATGCCAAGGGCAAGGTGCCGAAGCTCAAGAAGCTGGAGGTGCTGCTGTTTGCCCGCCACGTTGAGGACCAGCCCGGCGCGCTGCAGCTGATCGCACCCGATGCGCAGGTGCTCCATGACCCGGCAACCGAAGCGCAGCTGCGGGCGATCTTGTCGGCACTCTACCGGCCTGACGCGCCGCGCCGGATCACCGGGGTGCGCGAGGCGATACACGTTCCCGGAAACCTGGCGGGCGAAGGCGAGACGCAGATTTTTCTGACCACGCAGGATGAGGAACCCGCCGCAATCACCGTGATTCGCCACAACGGCCTGCCGCTCAACTGGTCGATATCGTTTTCGGAAATCGCCGAATCGGCGGCGCGCCCGCCCGCCTGGAACACGCTGCCGTGGTACCGGCTCGCCTGTTTCCTGCCCGCTGTTCTGCCCGCTGGGGTCAACGTCTCGGCGACGCCTGAGGACCGCGCGCTGGCTGAGCTCGACTATGCGCGGGTGATGTCAGACCTTGGCGCATGCCGTCACAACCGCATCTGAGCCAGCGGCCTTGCGCGCTAGCCTTTCCGCACGCGCTGGATTAGGGGCCGCCGCAAAGGGGTAGTTAGATGTCCGAACCATTACGCATCGCGCTCGCGGGGCTTGGCACAGTAGGCGCGGGCGTTGTCCGCCTGATCAATGCCAACGCCGAGCTGATTGCGCGCCGCGCCGGGCGGCCCCTGCAAGTGACGGTGGTCAGCGCGCGTGATCGCACCAAGGATCGCGGCGTCGATCTGAGCGCCTATGCCTGGGAAGACGACATGGTCATCATGGGCGAGCGCGCCGATGTTGACGTGGTTGTCGAGCTGATCGGCGGATCAGACGGCCCGGCGTTGGCTTTGGCGCGGACGACGATAGAGGCGGGCAAGGCACTGGTTACCGCCAACAAGGCGATGATCGCGCACCACGGGCTCGAACTGGCGCAGAAGGCAGAAGCTGCGAATGTGCCGCTCAAGTTCGAGGCGGCGGTGGCGGGCGGTATCCCGGTGATCAAGGGCCTGCGTGAAGGCGCGGCTGCCAATGCGATCGAGCGGGTTTACGGCATCCTCAATGGCACCTGCAATTACATCCTCTCGACGATGGAAGATACGGGGCGCGATTTTTCCGCAGTGCTCGCCGAAGCGCAGGCCAAGGGCTTCGCCGAGGCTGACCCGGCATTCGACATCGAAGGCACCGATGCCGCACACAAGCTCTCGATCCTCGCGGCGATTGCCTTTGGCGCGCAGATCGATTTCGCCAGCGTCGATACCTCGGGGATCGCCCGGATTCTGGCGGCGGATATCGCGCAGGCCGATAGCCTTGGCTATGTCATCCGGCTGATCGGCATGGCGGAAACCGATGGCGATGCGCTGTTCCAGCGGGTCCAGCCGCATCTGGTGCCGTTTGATCACCCGCTTGCCCACGTTGACGGCGCAACCAATGCGGTGGTGGCAGAGGGCAATTTTTCCGGTCGGCTGTTGTTTCAGGGTGCCGGCGCAGGCGATGGACCGACCGCAAGCGCGGTGGTCGCCGATCTGATCGACATTGCCCGCGCACTTGAAAAACGGGGCGAGAAGGGCGGCGATGCGGGAGCGCCGTTCTCGGTGCCGGTCGCTGAACTGGTTTCGATGCCGCCTGCCCAGACCGGCCACCGCCTGGTCCGCGCCTATGTGCGTTTTGAAGTGGCCGACCGCCCCGGCGTGCTCGCCGAGATTACCGCCGCGATGCGCGATGCCGGGGTGTCGATCGAAAGCCTGATCCAGAAAGGCCGCCATGTTACCGGCGGCGAGGCGAGCGCGGTGCTGGTGGCGATGGTGACGCACGAAGGACCGGAAAGCGCCGTTGCCGAAGCGCTTCGCCTGCTTGGCGCTTCACCGAGTTTGGCGAGCCCGCCGCTGGTGATGCATATTCTTGGCGATTGACGGGATTTCAAGCGGAGGCGCAGAGCCTCATAGCTCATCGACCAGCTCACGCATTCCGTCAGGCAAAAATTACCGATCCGAAATCTCGCCCTTGGCCACCTTGTCAGCGTCTGAACCCTTTGGTGCTTCGGGGATCGATTTCAAATCGATGACATAGATCACCGGCGGCGCGCGGCCGAAGCCGTGGCATTTGGTTTGGCGGCAATCGGGCAGGCCGCTGACATTCGGTGCCTGCGGGATGCCGGTGTTTTGCCCTTCGCGCGAATTCGGATCGCTGTCTGCGGTGGAAGGCACGCGCACATCCTCGCCGTGATCAGCACCGCAAACGACAATCTCGCCCGTGGTACTGGTCGTGCCGCAGCGGGTGCGGTGCGGGACGGTGACGGTAAGGTCGATCGAGCCGGCGGGCGGATCGACATTTGCTGCCTCGCTCGGCGCTGCCGGGTTAGCGGCGGCTGGAGCTGGTCCGGGCTTGACGGTCTGGGCTTTTGCTGGGGGCTGGGCTTTAGCTGGGGGCTGGGCTTTAGCTGGGGGTTGGGCTTTTGCCTGGGGCTGGGCCGCCAGTGGCGCGCCGCTGGCCGCGCCCAGCAGCGCAAAACCCGCGAACACCAAAGCCGAAATGCGCCCGCGCACAGGCTTGTTTGGCCGCGTCATCGTAATGGGCATCCGGACTGGGCATCCGGACTGGGCACTGCACGTCATTCGAAAGTCTCCCGCACACAATCCCCGCCAGCATCCCTAACCACCTTCTGCGCGGCTGACCATAGTCAGCATCCTGCACTCGACAGCATCGGGCTGCGCGGCTAAGCGCCAGCCGGTCACCCGCAAAATGCATACCTATGCATTCGTCCCGGCGGTGCCCGAACTTAACGCCACCTCGCCCGTAACAACACAAGGATAGATGTCTCCGCCATGAACACCGCCGGATCGACCCCCGCCAGCGCCGTGCTTGAACGCGTTCTCGTGCTAGAAATGGTCCGCGTGACCGAGGCTGCCGCCATCGCCGCTTCGAGGCTGGTCGGGCGCGGGGACGAGAAAGCCGCCGATGCCGCTGCGGTTGCAGCGATGCGCAAGGCGTTTGACACCCTCGCCATCGATGGCACCGTGGTCATCGGCGAAGGAGAGCGCGACGAGGCGCCGATGCTGTTCATCGGTGAAAAGGTTGGCGGGGCAATCGGCACCGGGCCGAAGATCGACATTGCGGTCGATCCGCTCGAAGGCACCACGCTTACCGCCAAGGCAGGGCCCAATGCGCTCGCGGTGCTGGCCTGCGCCGAAGAGGGCAATCTGCTCAACGCGCCCGACGTTTATATGGAAAAGCTTGCGGTTGGCCCCGGCTATCCCGATGGCATCATCAGCCTGGCCAAAAGCCCGACCGAAAATGTGCAGGCTGTCGCCGCCGCCAAGGGTGTTGCGCCGAGCGATATTATCGTCTGCGTGCTTGACCGCCCGCGCCACGCCGACCTCATCGCCGAACTGCGCGGGCTTGGCTGCGGCGTCGTGCTGATCGGCGATGGCGATGTGGCAGGCGTAATCGCGGTGACCAATGAGGACACCACCATCGACATGTACATGGGATCAGGCGGCGCGCCCGAAGGCGTTCTCGCCGCCGCGGCGCTGCGCTGCGTTGGCGGGCAGTTCAATGGCCGTCTGCTGTTCCGCAACGATGACGAACGCGGCCGCGCGCGCAAATGGGGTATCGAGGACCTCAACAAGATCTACACCCGCGACGAATTGGCCAAAGGCGACTGCATCTTCGCCGCAACCGGCGTTACCGACGGATCGCTGCTCGACGGGGTAAAGACCCGCAAGGACGGCACGATGACCACGCACACCGTGGTGATGCGGGCGAGTTCAGGCACGGTGCGCTGGGTCAAGGGTGAGCATCGTAAGGTCAGGTGAGCAGGTATTGACCTGCCGCTAAGCGGCGGCCTGCGCCAATAGAGGCAAGTTCCGCACCCGCTTTCCTGTCAATGCAAACAGCGCGTTGGCTAGTGCCGGGCCAGCGGGCGGCAGGCCCGGCTCTCCCAGCCCTCCCACCGGTGCTTCGCTTTCAATGAAGTGCACGTCGGTGGCCGGGGCTTCGGCCAGTTTCATCACAGGGTAATCCGAAAAATTGCTCTGATCGACCGCGCCGCCGGTAAGCGTGATCGCCTCGCCTATCGTGGTCGATAGCCCCATGATGATCCCGCCCTGCACCTGCGCTTCGGCATTCCTGGGGTTCACCGTGGTGCCGCAATCGGCGACGGCAAACACCTTGTGCACTTTCGGACTGCCATCGGGATTGATACTGGCCTCGACCACTTCGGCGACAATCGTCCCGAAACTTTCGGTGATCGCCATCCCGCGCGCGTGGCCGGTGGGAAGCGGCGTGCCCCAGCCGCTGCGCTTTGCCACTTCATCGAGCACTGCCAGATGCCGCGAGCCGGGGACCAAATGCGCGCGGCGGAACGCATAGGGATCCTGCCCCGCAAGATGCGCCAGCTCGTCCATGAAGCTCTCGTTCCAGAACCCGTGCTGGGTGGAGTTGACCGAGCGGAAATAGGCATCGACCTGATTGCTGATATATTTGTGATGGCGGCGCGCGGTGGCGGGCACCTGATAGAGGAATTTCACCTCGCTTTCGGCATCGGCATAGTGCGCGTAATCGGTCTGCCAGGCGGCGATCTTGCCATCCTTGCCCAGCGCCGCTTTCAAATGCGCGGAAGCCTGCGGGCGATAGGCACCCTGCCTGATCTCTTCCTCTCGCGACCAGATCAGCTTTACCGGATGGTTCATCTGCATCGCCACGCGGGCGATTTGTCCCAGAATTTGCGAATAGTGCGGGAAGCGCCGCCCGAAACCGCCGCCCATGATCATCGGGTGAAAGGTAACATCGCTGAAGCTCAGCCCCGCCGCCTTGGCGAGTTCAGCCCGTGCGGCCAATGGATCCTGCGTGCCGCCCCAGACTTCAAGCTTGCCGTGCTTGTGCTGCGCCGACATCGCGAAGGGCTCCATCATCGCCTGATGGAGGAACGGCACGCGATAATCGGCCTCGATCACGCGCAAGTCCTGTGCCGCGAAGGCTGCCGCCATATCGCCCGCGCCGCCGGTGCTATCGGCCTTGTCAGCCTCGTGGAGCTTCGCCTGCGCATCAAAAATGCTCGCCGAGGACAGCGCGCCGTGGCCGCCATCGCTGAATTTCGGATCGAGCGCCCGCACCCCCTTGATCGCCGCCCAATAGCCGGTCGCGACGACGACGACGGCATCGCTGAGGGTCATGACCTGCTCAACGCCCTTCACCGCCATGGCGGGCGCGGGATCAACCGAGAGCAGCTTGCCCTCGCGCACCGGCGCGGCAATCACGCTCGCCACGCGCATGTTCGGCAGGTGGAAATCGATGCCATATTGCGCCGTGCCATCGACCTTGGCGGGAATGTCGAACCGGTCAATCGGTTTGCCGATCAGCTTGTAGTCGCGGCGCTGCTTGAGCGCGACTTTCATGTCGAGCGCGCGGCCCGCAGCTTCCTCGGCCAGTTCGCCATAGCGCAGGACCTTGCCGCTCCTGGCGTGGCTGACCTTGCTGTCTGCCGTGGTCAGTTCGGTGGCCGGAACCCCCAGCCGCTTCGCCGCCGTTTCAACCAGCGCCGCCCGCGCTGCCGCGCCCACCACCCGCGCACCGAACTGGCCAGTAAAACGCACCGCAGTCGATCCGCCGGTAATCTGCAGATTGATCTGGCGGATCAGCATCCCGAGCATCGATGCGGGCAAAGCGCTGATCAGCCCGGGATGGCCCGATAGTTCGGAGATAAACGCCTTGCCGAGCGCGACGTTGGCGAAGGCGCTGTCTGCTGGGGCCTGCTCAACCCGCACATGACTCCAGTCGGCATCAAGTTCATCGGCCAGCATCTGCGCCAGCGCGGTGTGCGAACCCTGGCCGAAATCGATGTGCGGCGAATAGAGCGTGATCGCGTCATCG
>JANLOZ010000071.1:0-27208 GCA_031366845.1 Novosphingobium sp.
TCAAACGCCCCGCGAATGATATCGGCGGTGACGGCATCGATGCGCGCCGCACCGGAAAGTGGTTCTCGGCGCGCAGCAAGTTTGCGGTTCAGCTCAAAGGACATGGGGCCCGGCTCCTCAATTTGCGCCAAGGATAGGCTGGACGGCGTGGGCGATGCTCAACAGCGCGCGCGCGGGCGTGTGCAGCAGGTGAAAGGGCAGAGAGGAATGGAGGCCACTATTACTTCCCCCAGCGATTGGGAAGAAGGGGATCACGAGCGCGCTCCGCTAGAGCGGCGATTGGAAAATGTGAATCACGTCTCTCCAACTCCGTCTGTCCTGAGCTTGTCGAGCCGAAGGCGACCGAAGGTCAACGACTGCTTGTTTCTTCATGCGGTTGTGCGTGACGCCCGAAGAAAAGGACAGTGCTTCGACAAGCTCAGCATGGACGGGTCTTGGTACATATTTTGTGCAGTACGCGCTAAACCCCGAAGTGCTGGCGATAAAAGGCAAACCGCGCGCGCAGTTCGTCCTTGTCGAGGCCAAAATCAGCCGGATCTATCGTCCGCTTGCCGTGCAAATCCGGCGGCGTTTCCGCGCGCCAGCGTTCCATTCCCGCGCGAGCTTCAGGTGTCAGTTCCTCTCCCAGCCACGCGTAGAGCGCTTCAATGGAAGGCCAGGGATCGCGCTGGAACTCGGCGAACTTGATGTCGAAAAACTTGGCGTCATTGCCTCGATCGCGAAATGCCATCACCCGGTTCATGCCCAATTCGCAGTACTCGATATTGATCGCGCCAAGCCACGCCTTGTCCACCTCGGCGGTAAAAGGCTTGGTATATTCGTAATATAGATCAGCCACTGATGGAATCACATCAGCCGGATCACGGTGCGTCATCCAGTAGCGGGCATCGGGGAAAACCGCGTCGAGGTCGTCGATCCATAGAATGTGGCTGGGGTTTTTCAGCCGCCAATGGGTGTGCGGCCCCCGCACCGACGGGCAGCGCCATTGCAGCAATTTGAGCACACGTTTGAGCCAGACATAGGTCGGCTTGAGGTCCGCCTCATGATGCAGCCAGTGCACATAACCTGGCACCTGATGCATCGCCTGAAAGATCTGCGCCTTGAAATCCATGCCCATGATCAGTTGGCATTCGGTGGGCGACGTCGCCGTGCTCGGCAGCATCTGCTTGGCGCGCGGGAAGCGTTCATCGCGCAGTTTCATCGATGCCTCGGCGCGCGCGATGCGCGGGTCATTTGCATAGGTCGCGGTTTCAGGCGGCGGGCAGACCTGCATCGGTTCCCATGTCCGCAGCGTGCGCACGTGCGGATCCTCGCCAAGCATGCACGAAAACGCGGTTGAGCCGGTACGCGGCAGGCCAAGGCCGATCAGCGGCGCGACAATCTCCTCGAATTCGATCTCAGGATGGCGGACGAACCAGTCCTCTATCTCGAGCCGCTGACGCAGCAGATCGACAACCATGCCATCGAACACGGAAGCCCCCATCTCGGTGTGATGCGCCTCGTGCTCAGCTGCATGGACCAGCCGCAACAGGCCTTCCTGCCAGCCTTCTGCGCCGAAAAGGTCGAGCCCGGAGGCCGATTTAGCCCGGTCGATCAAGCCATCCACGCGGTTCATTCAGATCTCCAGGGTTGGCTCGCTGACTTGCCCTCGGACTTGCTCGCAGACTTGCTCTCGGCCGGGGCATGGCGCATTCAGACAGTGATATGGCCGGTCACGATAATTTCGCAACTCCGATCCTGCTCGCCGTGCTCGGTGCCGGTCGAGCGAGCCGTTTTGGCGGCGATAAACTGGCAGCGGACTGTGCCGGCAAACCGCTCGGGCAATGGGCGCTCGATTCGGCGCTGGCGACGGGGCTGCCGGTGGTCTGGGTGGCAGGTGATACAGCCCCGACCTTTGCCGGTGATGCCGAAGTGGCGTTGAACCGCTGCGCGGCGGAAGGCATCGGCACTTCGGTTGCCCTTGCCGCGCGGATCGCAGCCGAACGCGGAGCATCGGCGCTGCTGGTTACGCTCGCCGATATGCCGCTGGTGAGCGGTGCCTTGCTGGGCCGGCTGCTCGATGCGGGCGCGCCTGCCGCCTGCTTGCACACGGATGGCAGGCCCGGGGTTCCCGCGCTGCTGCCTGCCTCGGCCTTTGCCGCGCTGATGGCCTTGACTGGCGATCAGGGCGCCGCATCTGTGCTGGCCGGGCTGGAATTGCTGGCAACGCTCGATTGCGATGTGCGCGAATTGTTCGATGTAGACACGCCTGGTGCTCTGGCGGAAGCAGCGCGATTGCTGAATACATTTCCAGCATCGTCATCCTGAACTTGTTTCAGGACCCATTGTGACGCCACCCCGGCGTAAGCGGGAACAGAACAAATGGCGAGGGCGCGTCCACCAAACAGCGCTTGGGTGTTGGGGTGAAATGGGTCCTGAAACAAGTTCAGGATGACGAAAATGTTCAGTTTGTGCGGTCGCCTTCTTCGCCAAGCAACCGCACCGGAGCCCCCCTTCCTTCCATCATCAGCGCCAGATTGCGATGCAGGTTGATGACCTTCTGCTCCTGATGCGGATTGGGCATTGGCCCGCGGAAACCGCTGGATTTCATGCCCTTCTGGACAAATTCCATGTTCGAGAAATCCTGCGCCAGCACCGATCCCCAGTTTTCGCCGGTGGGTTCTGCGTGAACCCATTCCGTCTGCGGCACTTCGCCTTCAGGAAAGCGTTCGAGCGCATAGCTTTCAAAAATGCACCTGCCCGGATCATCGCCAAAAGGCCGCACGCGGTAGCAGAGTGCGAAAGTCACCCCGTGGAGGATATTCTGGTTGGGGAACAGCCCCCAGGCGAGCCCCGCCTCGGCCATGATCGCGCCCGGAATTTCCGGCCAGACAACCCCGCGCGCGGCATCATCCTTTTTCGCTGAGGCCATCCAGTGGGCGATTACCTCGCCCGGCGACGTACCTTCGGGCAATTCGTCGACCAGACGGCTCGCGGCCTTGACCAGCGTTTCAGTGGAGGCGGCGAAGTTCACCGTCTCATAGTTCTCACGGATCAATTCATAGGTCGAGCGGCGCGGATCGTCGCCCTTGCCTGCGCGGGTGGTGCCCGATGCCTCGTTCATCTTGAAATCGACGTCGCGGGTGTCGTAGCTCGAAACCGAATGCCAGCCATACTGCTTTGAAAGCGCGTAATAATTGCCATAGGCGAGCAATTGGGTGTGCGTGCCGGCAACGTGATAAGGCTCAAGAAATGCCTCGATCGCGGTCTTCCAGTTGCACGGATAGACCGCCCACTGCCGCCATTTGTAGCGCATCTTCGCCAGTTCAAAGTGATCGAGAATCTCGCCCGCGCGGCCCATAAAACTTGCCAGCGGCTCGCAGTCCGGGTCCATATTGAGGTAGATATAGCCGCCCCAGACCCCGAGCCTTACCGGCGACAGGCAGGTCATTTCCGGCGTCAGCTTGTTGTCCCAATCCTGCGGATCGAGGATGTAGGTGTTGTTGCCGTCAAGATCATAGGTCCAGCCATGGAAGGCGCAGATGAAGTTCTTGCGCTTCGAGCCGCGCACCGAGTGGACGCCATCGGGCACCGACACCAGCTGGCGGCCGCGATGTGGGCAGACGTTGTGGAACGCCTTGAACGCCTCTGCGCTGGTCCCCTCGGCCACGCGCATAACGATCACCGATTCTTCGGCGACGTTGTAGGTGATCCAATCTCCCACATCGGGGAAATCCTCCAGTCGCTCGACCATTTGCCAGACTTTGGGCCACAGCAGCTTGTTCTCGGCAGCGAGGTATTCGCGGCTGAGGAAAGCGTCGAGCGGATAGGTGGCGAGCACCTCGGCGTCCATGTCTGCGGCGGTGATTACTTCGGTCACAACGTTCTCCTGACACGTCCCCCTCCTCTACAGAGTAGGGGTTTACGTTAAATCACGCACCCAGTTCCATGCCTTCCATCCTGCCGGCATCGCGCCAATCGCCGACCAGCTTCTGGAACGCATCCCAGCCCGGCCCGTATGACCGGAACAGCTGCCACGGCGCATCCTTCGCGCCTTCGTTTGAGAAGTAGCTCGGGGTGCATTCGGCCTGAAACGCCGCGGTATCATAGGCCACCGAATCATAATGATCGCAATAGGCGTTCATCCCCTCTTCGCTCGGCTCGACGGTCTGCAATCCGCGCCGCAGTGCCTCGCCGATGATCCAGGCGGCGTGCTCTCCCTGCTTGCCGAATTGCTCGGTCACCGATCCGTTGAGCCCGCCTTGAATGTAGCCGATGTAGAACATGTTGGGGAAACCATGCGTCATCGTGCCGTGCAGCGTGCGCGGGCCGGCGCGCCAGTGATCGTAGAGCGAGAGGCCATCCTTGCCATCGACCGCATCAAAGCCCCAGCGCCGCTCAAGGTTGCTCGAAACCTCAAAGCCCGAGGCAAAGATGATGCAATCGACCGCATATTCGACACCGTTCTGCACGAAGCCCTTCTCGGTGATGCGCTCGAGCCCTTGCGTGTTTGATGTATCGACCAGCGTCACGTTGGGCTTGTTGAACGCCGGATAGAAGGTGTCGCTCGACAGCGGGCGCTTGCACAGGAAGCGGTAATAGGCCTTCATCCGCTCGGCGAGTTCGGGCTCGCTGATCTCGGCATCAACGCGGCGGCGGAAGCGTTCCATGATCTGGTAATCGACGCCTTCGCGCCAATCCATGAACTCTTCAGGCGTCAGCGCCGGCCATCCCGCAGCGGCCATCTTGGCGAACAGATTGCGGTTGAGCTCGGTCCAGAAATCGCAGACCAGATCTTCCTCGCCCGGCTTGGGTGCTTCCATCGCAAAGCGCTGGAAATTGGCGATGCGTTCTTTCTGCCAGCCCGGCTCGAGGCTGTCGATCCATGCCTCGTCAGTGAGCGGATTGGGCCGGGTATCGACGCAAGACGGCGTGCGCTGGACGACGTAGAGATGCTGCGCATAATCCGCGAGGAATGGCACCGCCTGTATCGAGGTCGCGCCGGTGCCGATGATGGCGACCCGCTTGTCTTTAAGCTTGTCGAGCACCGGGTTGGCGCAACTGCCGCCGGTGTAATCGTATTCCCAGCGCGATGAGTGGAACATCTTGCCCTTGAAGCTGGCGATGCCGGAAATCCCCGGCAGCTTGGGCATATTGAGCACGCCGCAACCCATCACGACAAATCGCGCGCGGATATCATCGCCGCGGTCGGTGGTGATCCGCCAGCGTTTGATGCTCTCATCCCAGTGAAGCGCAGTGATAAGTGTGTGGAACAGGCCTTTGTCAGCAAAGCCGAATTTTTCCGCGATGGTGCGGATGTAACCCATGATCTCTGGCCCCGGCGCGAAACGGCGTGACGGCATGAAGCCGGTTTCTTCGAGCAGCGGCAGGTAGCAATAGCTTTCGTTGTCGCACTGGATTCCGGGATAGCGGTTCCAGTACCACACCCCGCCAAAATCGCCTGCGTGGTCAATATTGCGGATATTGGTGACGCCTTGCTGGGTGAGGTAATAGGCCGCCATCGTGCCGCCAAAGCCTGCACCCAGAATCGCCACATCAAGGTCTTCACTAAGCGGCTCGCGCGGTGCAACCGGCATATGCGGATCGGTGTTGTAAAGATCGTGAAGCTGGCCGGGGCCTTCGTGGATATATTGCTCGCCAGCCTTCGAATTCAGCCGCTTGTCCCGCTCGGCGTAGTATTTCGTTCGCATCGTGGCGATGTCGATCTCGCTTTCGGGCGGGACATCGGTGGGCTGGCAGGTGGTCATGGTCACTCCCGGAAGTTCAGGCGGATTCGCTTTGATTTGAGCATTGCCAATCTGCCCCGCCTTGGCAAATCCCCGCTGAAGCGCAGGGGCGATAGATTTGCCCGAACGTCCAGCCCGCCATGCCGCAGCGCGAAACCGGCTGGTGCGATGTGAAGCCTGATGTCAGTCTCGACGGATAATTTTGTTGGGATGTTGAGGAGCGGCCATGCCAAAGGTGATCGCGGTCAAGGATGCCGAATGCCCGTGGGAAGATGTCAGCCCGCATTGGCAAGCCAGATATGCCGACGAAGATCGCGGCCTGCGCTTCAAACGGCTGCTCAACAGTGCCCCTGGAATGCCGAGCATGCAGCGCACCGAATATAGGCCGCACCACCACGAACCACCGCACAGCCATCCTGAAGACGAGGTGCTGTTTATCTTGACCGGCACGCTGTTTCACGGGCGCGACAAGTTCGGGTTCGGCGATGCGCTCTATGTCGCGCGCGATACCACTTACAGCCTTCGGACCGAAGCCGATGGCGCAAGCTTTGTTCGCGTCGGCTTCGGCGAATTGTCCGCTCCGGCGCAATGAAGGAACGGGTGCGATGATTGCGATAGATCTGACCGGCAAGGTCATCCTGATCTGCGGCGGTGCACGCAAATCGCGCAAGGAGGTTGGAGAAGAACGCTAATCGAACTAAGCAGGAGCAATGCGGATGGCGAACGGTCTTGAAGCTTCGGTAAAGGCGGCCGTGTGAGGCTGCCGCGCGAACGCAAGGGTAACGCCGCGCCAGATTCGCGTGAAGGCGTGGCGCAGGCGGTGGCCAGCGGCATCTGGGCAACCGAGCCTGCGCCCGTTGAACAATGCGTCGGTACCGTGCGCGTGCTCCGCTGGGTTCCCGAGGAGGATTTGCGCGGGCGGATGATCCACTTCCACGGCGGTGGCTACCGGCAAGGCTGCCCGGAAATGGAGGGCCCCTATGCCTCCGCATTGGCCAAAGCCTGCGCGATTGAGGTGATCGTCCCGCAATACCGCCTCGCGCCTGAAAACCCTTTTCCCGCCGCGCTCAACGATGCGCTTGAGGTGCTGTGGGGGACGATGGCGGATCGCCCGCTGGTGATCTCGGGCGGATCGGCAGGTGGCGGGATTGCGGCGGCGCTGGCTCTGCTCGGGCGTGATGAGGGACGCAAGATGGCGGGGCTGGTGCTGCATTCGCCGTGGCTCGACCTCAGGGTAATCGCGCCATCTTATTGGAGCAATGCCGCTTGCGACGAGATGTTCTCAGCCGAATCAGCAAAACTGGCTGCTGAATCCTATCTTCAAGGTGAAGATCCGACGCACCCCGCCGCCTCGCCACTGCTGGGTGACCTGGCTGGCCTCCCGCCGGTGCTGATCACCGCAGGCACCGGCGAAGTGCTGATAGACGATGCCACGCGATTTCATGCTGCGCTTCATGAGGCGGGGGTGCCGAGCCACCTGCTGGCGATTGACGGCATGGCCCACATCGCCCCAACACGCGATCCGTCAGCCACGGGCGCGGCGGAATGTTTCGCGGCGGTTGTGGAATTTGTGAACGGGCTGACTTCTTAAGCCGCCGCCCAAAGCGGAAATTCCACCAGCTTCTCGCGCGTTGCCAGTAGCGCGGTGATCCGGCGCGCAGGCTGCAGTGCGGCGATGATCGCGGGGTCGGCGGCGTCCATTCCGCCGGTCAGCGCGCCAAAAGCAGGGAGCACCAGCCGGGTCTCGCTCGCCACCGCGCAAGGCCGGGCAATGCGGCGGCCGCGCACCGACAGCCGCAGTTTGGGATGATAGTGCCCGGAAAGCTCAACCCCGCCTTCACCCGGCCTTGCCCGGTGCCGCAGTGTCATGCCGCCAATTGCGATCTCGTCAATCACTGTGCCACCCTCAGCCGGACGCACGCCCTCATCGTGGTTGCCAGTGATCCAGACCCAATCCACCGCGCGGGTCAGCGCCGCGAGCATACCCGCCGCATAGGGCTCAAGTCGCTCCGCCCCCGCGACATCATGAAACGAATCGCCAAGGCAAAACACCCGCCGCGCGCCGGTAGCGCGGATCGCCAGCGCCAGCCGTTCAAGCGTCTCGCGGCTGTCATAGGGCGGAAGCATCTGGCCGAACCGGGCAAAGAAGCTCGCCTTTTCCAGATGCATATCGGCGACCAGCAGCGTTCGCTCACGCTCCCAGTAAAGCGCGCCCGAGCGCAGCAGCTGCCATTCCTGGTTTGCGAACGAAAAGGGAACCATGGCTTTCCCTTGCCGCGACGCATCGGCTTTGGCAAGAGCAATACATGACCGACTGGACCCCCTACACCGCCCGCGCCAAAAGCTGGTTCGAACTCTTGCGCGATGACCTCTGCGCCGAATTCGAGGCCATCGAGCGCGAAGCCGGATCTGACGCCGTGTTCACCTACACCGCGTGGCAGCGCGAAGCCGAAGCGGGCGATACCGGCGAAACCGGCGAAACCGGCGGCGGCACGCGCGGGGTGATGAAGGGCAAGGTGTTCGAGAAAGTCGGGGTCAATGTCTCGACCGTGGTCGGCGCGCTCAATCCCGATTTTGCCAAGACGATCAAAGGCGCGAGCGCCGAGCAGAACGCCTTTTCCGCCACCGGTATCAGCCTGGTTGCGCATATGGCGAACCCGCATGCGCCCGCAGTGCACATGAACACCCGGTTTCTTACAACCACTACGGCGTGGTTCGGCGGCGGAGGCGATCTTAACCCGCCGATTCCCTATGCCGAGGATACCGAGGAATTCCACGCCGAATTCCGCGCCGCCTGTGCGGGGCACAACCCGACCTATTACGAGAAATATCGCCAGTGGGCGGATGACTATTTCTACATTCCGCACCGCAAGGTCAGCCGGGGCGTCGGCGGGATTTTCTACGATCACCTCGAATGTGAAGATGAAGCGGCGTGGGAGCGCAATTTTGCTTTTACCCAGGACGTGGGCCGCGCGCTGCTCGCGGTCTTCCCCCGGCTGGTGCGGCGACGAATGGCGATGGCGTTCACCCCCGCCGACAGGCTCCAGCAACTCGAATGGCGCGGGCGCTATGCCGAGTTCAACCTCGTCTATGATCGGGGGACTTTGTTTGGGCTGAAGACCGGCGGAAATATTGATGCGATTTTGATGAGCTTGCCGCCTGAGGCGGTGTGGCGGTAAGTGAACTAAGCGAACCAACTTGGTAATTTTTCTTGACTACGGTGGATGTTCTTTATATGTTCCTATAATTGAATTATGGGGCATCCTATGAGCGGCGAACAGTCAAGCCACGAATTCAAGTCAGCGGAAATGTTGGCATTTGAAGTATTTATGCGCACAGGGAGGCGCCTCTCACCCGCAGTTATTCAAGCCCTGATTGAGCGCAAGTTCAATCCGAATCATGATCCGCACAATGGTCAATTCACCTATGGTCTCGGACACGGGGCGGCAACGGCATTGCCAACTTCCTCAAGAGACAAGACTGGTAGCGGGCTTGGTCAACGCCACGCCCCCAAGCCGGACCTGCCCAAAGAACTATCGCGGCGGGACATTATTACCAGTGGCGGCACGGGGCATCGCATTGAGATTCGCGACAATCCGGCGGCTAGAAGCAGTGCCCCATTGAATGAGCTTCCTGGCAAGCAGAAAGTAACTTTGTATGATAATCTGATTTTGGATGCAGCAAAAACGCACGATGTCGATCCGGATCTTATCAGATCGATCGTATACATCGAAACAACTCACGGCTATTATGATGGATATTTTGCTATTTTTGACAAGAACAAATCCATATTGCCAATGAATATTAATACAGACTTTTGGGGAAACACATGGGGTACGCGCGCAAACCTCAAAGATCCAGGGAAAAACATTCAGGCGGGAACGCGCATGCTGAAAGCGATACGCGATGCAATGCCAGGAAGCAGCGTTGCAAAAATTGCGACTGTCTATAACGATTCGAACGCAAGAATGGTCAACTCTTACGGCGCACGAGTAGCCGAAATTTATCGATCCAAGCCTTGGCTGGCTTTTCGACGCAGGAGGAGTAACATTTTTGTGCCTGTTAGCCCATAACCCTGCATTATGTTGAAAAAGACTTTCTATAATAAGATGGCGATACTCTCTGCATTGTGCGGAATAATAGCTGTTGCGTTCGTGGTTTGGGCAATGTGGCAAGATAACAACCAAGGTGAAATATATAACGAATTTGGAATTGAATATTTCTATATTTTACAAATTTCGGCCATAGTGTTTTTTTCGACGTCAATTCCTATTTTTTTTGCAATTTCATTTTTTTTGACAACCTTGCATATCATATTCAGATTTTTGAATAACCATTGATTCCACTTCCCGTTTCGGAGGCGGGAAGTGAAAAAGCGATCTTCTGGACCCACACCACATCCCCCCTTTGCCCTCCCCCCTTCGCCCGCCATGTTGCGGCGCAATTCTCCGCCAATATGAACTTGTTGAACGCGTTTTAGCGTATGATCCCGATGCCGATCAGGCCGCGCTTAACCGCGCCTATGTCTATACCGTGCAGAAACACAGCACCCAGAAGTAGTGTGGAGTAAGAGTTAAGCGGACACCCGCTTCCCCAGCACCAAATTCGGCAGCGGACCATCGCGCAGCAGGGCCACCGCACAAGCTACGGCCGTGCAAGCCATCCACCACCACGCCGCCTCGCGCAGAAACCAGCCGGGGCCGTAGTAAATCACTACATAGACCGCGTGGCTTGCCTGCAATCCGGCCAGCACGATCCAGGTGCGCAGGAAATCCGCCCATAGCAGCCCGAGCGCGAGCCACGAGGAACCGCGCAGCCAGCGCGGGCCAGCGGCGCCGCGCAGCGCCGTTAGCGAAGGCAGCAGAAGCAGCAGGTTGATCGCGCGATAGTTGATGTTCTGCGCGGTGAAGTAGCAGCCGATCACCATCAGCACGCCGACGCCCAGGAAGTTGCGCTCGCGCGGCTCCAGCGTGTTCAGCGCGGCACTGGTGGCGGCGCGCAAACCCAGCCATGCGCCAAGTCCCAGCGCGCCTATGGTCATCGCCGCGCGCACCAGCTTGCCGATCGTCGGATCAAGCCCCAGCGCCGCGACCAGTCCCTTGCCAAGATTGGGCACCCCGAACATCTCGCCAAACGGCGAGCCTTCAGGGATCAGCGCCAGCGCGCGGCTGAGATCGGGCCAGCTGATCGCCGCAAACAGCGCGGTCGCGGCGAGCGACGTCAGGCCAATGGCGAAAAACCGCAGCGGCTTTTCGCGCAATGCGGTGGCCATCACCAGCATCGGGTAATATTTGAGCAAGCCTGCCAGCGATCCCAATGCATAGGCACCTTTGCGCGCCACGCTGCTCCGCCCTAGCAGCGCGGCCGCACCGGCAACCACCGCAAAAACCACCAGATCGTTATTGCCGCGCTCGAGCGCCAGCAGCGTCGTGCTCGAAAGCACACCCGCGACGATCATCTTCACCGCAGAGCCATCGCGGCCGGCAGGCAGCAGCAGCAGCGCCGCGAGGAACCCCAGAACGAACAGCGTGCCAATCCACGGCACCCAGGCCTTGGTCATCGGCAGCCTTGTCATGACCATCCACAGCGGCGAATAGTCATAGGTGCGCAGTTCGGGATCACAGGGATTGGCGGCATAGGCATCGATCCCGGCACGCAGGCAGCGCACCGCGGAAAGTACTGTGTCTGTATCAAGAAAGGCAGTGGGATAGGGGCGCACCCCCATCACCTTGATGATCGCCTCGTAAAGCGCATTCTGGCCCGTAAGCGCCAGCGCTACCATCACGGCAAACGCACCAAACCCCGCCAGCGCCGGGACTGCAGACCGGCCAAATCGTGTGCTCACGCGCTGAAATCTCCCCGTCAATTCCCTTGGCTTAGGCCAGCCTGCACAATCGGCGCAATCGGCCGTTGACCACTTGTTAACCATATCTAGGGATTAACGCAGGTAACACGCGCATTCAGGGGCAAAAGCAGGTCATGATTAACGGTCGCAGGGTTGCTGTTGTGTTGCCCGCCTACAACGCTGCATTGACGCTCAAACAGACGTTTGACGAGATCCCGCACGATATCGTCGATGACGTCATCCTCACCGATGATGCCAGCCGCGATGATACCAGGCATATCTCGCGCAGCCTGGGAATCCACACGCTGGTGCACGACCAAAACCGTGGTTACGGCGGCAATCAGAAGACCTGCTATGCCGCAGCGCTCGAACGCGGGGCGGATATTGTCGTCATGCTGCACCCCGATTATCAGTACACCCCCAAGCTGGTCACCGCGATGGCGAGCATGATCTCGTCCGACCAGTTCGATGTCGTGCTCGGTTCGCGGATTCTTGGCACCGGAGCGCTTCAAGGCGGGATGCCGCTTTACAAATATGTCGCCAACCGCTTCCTCACGCTCGCGCAGAACGTGCTGATGGGGCAGAAAGTGTCGGAATATCACACCGGCTATCGCGCCTGGAGCCGCAAGCTGCTGGAAAGCCTGCCGCTCGATGCCTGTTCGGACGATTTTGTTTTCGACAACCAGATGCTCGCGCAATCGGCGTGGTTTGGCTTCCGCATCGGCGAAATTTCCTGCCCGACCAAATATTTTGAAGAGGCATCGAGCATCAATTTCCGCCGCTCGGTGATCTATGGCCTCGGCGTGCTCAAAACCTCGCTGACGTTCCGGCTGGCCAAGATGGGGCTGATCAGCACGCCGCTGTTTCAAAGGGCCCGCGCCGGATGAGCGACGCGCCCCTGCCCGCGCCCAAATTGGCCAGGCTCAAACTCTTTGCCGGAGCCGTGCTCGCAGGCGGCGTCGCGCTGGCGACGGTTGTGGCCTATCTGCCTTCAAGCCGCGCCTGGCTCGCGCGTTTTACCACCCAGGCCTATGCCTTTGGTGCCGAGCACTGGCTGGCCTTTGCCGCCGGACAGGTCGCGGTTGTCGCTTGCGGGGTGCTTCCCGCCTCGGTCATGGCGGTGATGGCCGGTGCCGCCTATGGCCTCGCCAAAGGCCTGCTGATTTCGGTCATCGCGACGATGCTCGGCGGCTGGATCGCCTTCATGCTCAGCCGTTCGATCCTGCGCCCGTGGATTGAAAAGCTGCTCGCCCGCTCAAGCTTGCCGAGCCGGTTTGATGCCGCGCTCGAAGGCGAAGGCTGGCGTTTCATCTTCCTGCTGCGGATTTCGCCGGTGATGCCCTTCGCGTTGACATCTTACGGCCTCGGGCTGACATCGGTGCGCCAGCGTGATTTCCTGATCGGCACACTTGCCTCGCTCCCGGCGCTTGTCAGCTATGTCGGCATCGGCGCAATGGGACGTCAGGGCATGACGATGAGCCTGAGCCAGGCCGGCCCGGCGCAATGGGCATTGCTGGTGATCGGGGTGATCGCGCTGTTGATCGCGGCACTGCGAACCCGCGATATTCTCACCCGGATCGCGGCAAAATAGGCGAAAGCGCGGAAATCTGCCCAAACTGCTTGCCCTTCCCCCCCTTTCCCCGCCAAGTCAGGCAATGCTTCGCCAGTACGAACTCGTCGAACGCGTCAAAGCGTATGATCCCGACGCCGATGAGGCGGCGCTCAACCGGGCCTATGTCTATACCGTGCAGAAGCACGGCTCACAAAAGCGGGCGAGCGGCGATCCCTATTTCAGCCATCCCGTAGAAGTTGCGGGGCTGATGACCGAGCTCAAGCTCGATCAGGAAACCATCATCACCGCGCTGCTCCACGACACGGTCGAGGATACCCTCGCCACGATCGAAGAAATCGAGCAGTTCTTCGGGCCTGAAGTCGCGCGGCTGGTCGATGGCGTTACCAAGCTGTCAAAGATCGAGGCGATGCCCGATAACGATCGCGCAGCAGAAAACTTGCGCAAATTCTTCCTTGCGATGAGCGAAGACATCCGCGTGCTGCTGGTCAAGCTGGCAGACCGGCTGCACAACATGCGCACGCTGCACTTTGTCAAAAGCGCGGAAAAACGCCGCCGCATCGCGCACGAAACAATGGATATCTACGCGCCCTTGGCCGAGCGCGTCGGCATGTACGAATATATGCGCGAAATGCAGTTGCTCGCCTTCGAACAGCTCGAGCCTGAAGCCTACAAGCTGATCACCGAACGCCTCGCGCAGATACGCAATTCGGATGGCGGTCAGGTCGATGCCATCGCGCTCGCCATCAAGCAGGCGCTCGCCGAAGCCGGAATCAAGGTTGAGGTCTGGGGGCGCGAAAAGCATCCGTTCTCGATCTGGAAGAAAATGGCCGAACGCCATGTGTCGTTCGAGCAGATCACCGATATCATGGCCTTCCGCGTCCTTACAGACACGCCCGAAGACTGTTACCGCGCGCTCGGCGTGCTGCATCAGACCTGGCAGATGATCCCCGGCCGCTTCAAGGATTACATCTCGACGCCCAAGGGGAATGGCTACCGCAGCCTCCACACCGCGCTGATCTATGAAAATTCGATGCGGGTGGAAGTGCAGGTGCGCAGCCGCGAAATGCACCGGCTCAACGAATTCGGCCTCGCCGCGCACTGGGCCTATAAACAGGGCGGCGTGCGGCCCGATGGACAGGTCGGCTGGCTGCGCGATCTGATCGAGATCGTCGATGCCAGCCACGATTCCGAAGAGCTGCTCGAACACACCAAGATGGCGATCTATCAGGACCGCATCTTTGCTTTCACCCCCAAAGGCGCGCTGCACCAGCTGCCCAAGGGTGCGACATCGATCGATTTTGCCTATGATGTCCATACCGATCTGGGCTCGCTCGCGGTCGGCGCGAAGATCAACGGGCGGCATATGCCGCTGCGCACCGCGCTCAATAATGGCGACGTGGTCGAGATCATCAAAAGCCGCAGGGCATCGCCGCAGCTTTCGTGGCTTAGCTTCGTCGTTACCGGCAAGGCCCGCGCCGCAATCCGCCGGGCTGTCCGCACCAAGGAGCGTGAGGAAGTCGCTGCGATTGGTTTCAAACTGTTTGACGAAATCACCAATCGTCTGCCTGGAAAGATCGGCAAAAAGGCCATAAAAGACGCGGTCAAAAGACTGAAACTTGACGATGAAGAAGACCTGATGGTGCGGATCGGCACCGCCAAGATCACCGATCTGGCGGTGATGGAGGCGCTGGTTCCGGGCAGCACCGCCGGGCTCGAGCGGCCCGAGGAATGGCCGCAGCAGGAACGCGCGATCTCGATCAAGGGGCTGACCCCGGGCATGGCCTTCAAGCTCGGCGATTGTTGCCATCCGGTGCCCGGTGACCGCATCGTCGGGCTGCGGCGCAAGGGTGAAGGCGTAGAGGTCCACGCCATCGATTGCATGAGCCTGGCTGATGGTATCGACGCTGACTGGCTCGATCTGTCATGGGGCGAACGCACCACCGGCGCCATCGGCCGCATCCGCGCGGTGCTGCACAACCGGCCGGGAACACTCGCGGAACTCACCGGGATTTTCGCCGGCAACCGCGCGAACATCATTCAGCTTGAAATGACCAGCCGTGACGAGCTGTTCGGGACCTATGAGGTTGACCTCGAGGTCAATGATCTCGCGCACCTGTCACGGATTGTGTCGGCAATGCGGGCGAGTGATGCGGTTGCTGAGGCGGAGCGAATCTAGAACGCCAGGCCGAGCTCAACCTCATCCCCCTCGCCCAGCTCCTCAGCCTTGCGCACAGAGGCCTTGATCGGGAGCAACCAGCCTTCGCCCTTCTGCGGGAAAACTGACGTGCTGAACCGGCTGGCGCCAATCACAGCCTCAACCCTGATTGAACCAAACCCGCGCGCTGAACGCTCCATCCGCCGCATCAGCGCCGTCCCCGACAAAGCCTCTCCCGCCGCGCCGTCAATGGTGATGAAGAACCACACGCCAGTCCCGGTCGCGCCGCTCCAGCGCCAGAGTTTGCCTGTGTGGGTGATGTGTTCGGTCATGAAATTTGGTTCACGCGGAGGCGTGGAGACGCGGAGAAAAAATGCGCGCCGCAGGCCTCCAGCTTATCAACCCCTTCACCGGAACAATCCTCCGATCGAAAAGCGGCTTCGCCGCAAACACAATATCTCCGCGTCTCCGCGCCTCCGCGCGCACCACCTTTACTTCACCCGCCGCACCGGCACCGGAATATTGCAAATGTCCGCCCCGCCCGCAGGCCGGATGAAGAAAGCATCGCGCCGATTGGCCCGCGCATCGGCATAGCGCGCGAAGCTGGCGCTTTCGGTGGAGAGGAATTCGTAGGCAGGCAGCCCCGGAACCTCATTGCCCAGCCGCACCGAGGCGATCCCGGTGCGCTCCTCAGGATGTTCATAGAACCCCAGCGCGCCCGTGCCGCGCGGCAACGAGGAGAGATTCTCGATCCCCTCGATCACTCGGCCGACCAGCGCGATATTGCGATCCAGATGGCGCGGCGCGTGGCCGATCACGGCGTAAAGCTCCGCGCCAGTGCCGGTGTTGGGTGAAAGATCGCGACCGACGCCGACCATGCCGTAGCAGTGGATGGGCCACAATGCCGTATTGCTCTTCATTGTGACGACTTCGTGCATCACTATGGCAACCGGCCACCCGGACCTGAACCCGTCAATAGTAGGAAATGTCTGCCGCAGTGACATATCGAAAGAAGCGATAATTTCCGGCCGTTTCTGCTTAGAACCTGCTGTATATAGCCCTTGTGGCTTTTTGTTGGTTCCCAACACAACCGGCCCGAATTCAGTGAAGTAGTCACTCTCCGGCACCACCGCCAACCCATCCGGCAACTTCCGCGCCTTCGCCTTATCCTCCCCATCAGCATCGCCCCATTGCACGACATAGTTATCCTGCACCCGGTTTATCGACAGCCCATCCCACCAGTGCGCCGCAGCCAGCTTGCGGATATTCCCCACCCAGCCAGATGAGAACGGCGGCGGCAACAGCTGGATCACCACGCGGCGGCTCTTGCCCTTCCCACCAGGCGCAAGGTCCATCACCAGCAGATCAGACGCCGCGATTCCCACCCAATCAGTCTTGGGCGAAGCAGCAACGATCTCGCTGGGCGCCAGGGCTGCAGCGGTTTTGGCAGGTGCAGGCGTGGTTTCAGCCGCGAGCGGGGAAGCGCCGAGCAAAGCGGCGGCGATCAGGAGATGTGGTTTCATGCCCCGCATCATGCCCACATCGCCAGCGTTGCGAAAGGCCTCTCGTGCCGAGCCAACCATGCCTTGCGAAACTGCGATCATCCGTCTAGGGCGCGCCCTTCCAGCGATATGCGGAGCGGTGGCCGAGTGGTCGAAGGCGCTCGCCTGGAAAGTGAGTATGGGCCAAAAGCTCATCGAGGGTTCGAATCCCTCCCGCTCCGCCAGCTCCTGTTCGTCGAAGTTCGCAATTGACCGCAAACATCTGGAAACAAAGGCCTTAGCGGAGTCGTTAGTCCGCCGCGATTCGCGCGCCTTCGCCCCAATCCAAGTCTGATGTTAGGGTTGGGAATGGCTTGGCTGCAGAACCGAACCAAGAGCTCTTTGGAGACCCGCGATACGGCCCCCATCACGAGATGAGCTCAATGTCGACTCCCGCGAACATTACTGACGTTCACGGTGCCAGATCGGTGCGTCAAAACCGGTCGTCCGTTCACATCGGTTGCGGCGCGTCAGAGTGACGAGAGTTGGGACGATGCCGTAATTTCCAAGCCGCTTCTTGAATGGCAGATTTTGGCGAGAGTGGGCGTCTACAACTAGCGTGGATGCCCTAGCAATTCAAAGGTTGCCGTCTGTGAAAATCAGAGGCCGACAATGCCATTGATCGCACCGCCCTTCATGCCCTCTCCCTCAAATCCAACTCAAACAGCACCTGCCGCTCTTGCCGGCTACTCAGCTCAAGCTGCCAGTGCAGGAACCCGACCTTCAAGTTCGATGGCGACTTCGGGAGATCGTCGCGAAGATTGATCCGTATCGCATCCTGGAAACCATACCTGTCGCCAGACTTGGCGGTGATGGCCAGATATCCCGCCCAGCACAAGCAGGAAGACGACGAGGATTTGCCCCCATAGGATTTTGGTTGCCGACATGTGGTTCGCTCCTTGGTTTGGAGGGAGGTCGACCTAACTTTGAATTATGCGCAAGGGGATCTACGTGGCGAGCGTGTTGTAGCGAAGGAATACAAAGAATGCCGTATTTTGGGCCGGGAGCGGACCGACAGCTTCAAGGCACAACAACCATGTAATCAGCCGCTCGCGTTGCTGATCGGCGATGTCGACAAGCGCTAACGTAGCTGCCGATCAGCCCGGCCGATGGTATCGCTGAAACCCGCCCTTGGTTCATCCACACAGGCGGCACGACCAAAGTCCGAAATCGGCGCCCGCTGGCGGCCAGCCTTAGGTCACTTGTGGTGCATGGTCCCGATTGAATATTTGTGCGCTGCGCCGTATTCGCTAAGCGATGGACAACATGGTGGGGCAAGCGGGAATGGCCGAAGGCAATCAATGGGATGCGCCTCGACAGGGAAGGGGCTTTGCCATTGCCACGCTGTTCGGACGCTTCCAGCTGAGGTCATCCGACGGACGCGAAGTCGTCATTTCCAACCGCCGTGCACGGGCACTGCTGGCAATGCTGTGTCTTGCCAGAGACGAGGCGATCGATCGTGATTTCCTGAGCAAATTGTTGTGGGCCGGTCGTTTCGAAGCCCATGCCAAGGCAAGCTTGCGGCAGTGCCTGCTCGATCTGGGGAAACTGCTCGCATCCTGCGGCAACGACATTCTCGATGTCTCGCGCACCAGCGTTGCCCTTCAACCGGGCTCAATCGCAACTGAACTCGACACGCTTGAAGCCGCATTGTCGCGCGCGGATTTTACGACCGCGACCGCCCAGATGGCTGCGATCGGCACGAAGCCGATCCTTGACCAGATGGAATTTGGCGACGGATTCAGCCACTGGCTTGCCCGGTACAGTGCCGCGGCCGAGCAACGGCTGCGCGATGCCGTGGAGCAGGCACTGGCCCAGCTCGAACATGCCGGCCACAGCAAGACGCAAGGGCAGTTGGCTAGCGCCTGGTCACTGCGCAATCAGCGCGTCCTTGCCCCGGCAACGACAAGCGAGATGGCGGCCAGGACGCGAATCGCGGTGCTGCCATTTCAGTCGGTCGGCGCAAGCGACAGCCAAGACTATTTCGCTGACGGCTTCGTCGATGAATTGATCACGACTTTGGGCCAGGTGCCGCAGTTGCTGGTGGCCGGGCGGACATCGTCGTTCCATTTCCGCGGCAGCGACCTCGCATCCCCAGCCATCGCAGAGGAACTGCGCGTCGCGCATCTGGTCGAAGGATCGGTCCAGCGCCAAGGCGATCGCATCCGCATCTTCGTGCGGTTGATCGATGGCGCAACCGGCTTTGAAGGTTGGGGGCATCGCTACGATGGGTCTCTGGACGACATTTTTGCGCTGCAGGAAGCCATCGCCCAGGCGGTCACCGCCGCGCTCGCCGAGCAGCTCGGCCTGATCATCGATGAGCCATCGGCGCGCACAATGACCAGGAGCAAGGCCGCTTATGATCTCTATCTGCAGGGCCGTGCGCTGGGTGCACGGATCTTCGGCGAAGGCGTGCTCGACAATGCGATCCACTTTCTCGAGCAGGCACTGGCAATCGATCCGCTGTTTGCCGAAGCGTGGGTCGAGCTGGCCGAGGCGCATCACAATGTTGCGACATATACGCAGTGTCCGGACCGTAACGCGGCGGCACAGCGTATGGCGGAGTGTGCACGCAAGGCCATCGCGCTCGCGCCGCAGCTTGGTTATCCTTACGCTTTGCTTGGCACCTATGAGTGGACCCAAAACAATATCGTTGGCGCACTCGACTTCGCGTTCGAGGCCTATCGTTGCCAACCGAGCCACCCCGGTGTTGCCATGCGCGTTGGACAATTCCTGCTCTATTGCGGCCGCACCGGCGACTCCGTCCGCTACGTCAAAGCCGCTCTTGATCAGGATCCGGTCGATCCTCGAAAATATGTCTTGCTGTGGGCGGTGCATTTCGGCCGGGGCGAACTGGACGATGCGTTGAAGGCCGCGCAGCGGGTCGCCGATCTCGGCTGGCCTTCGATCTACCTGGCGCTCACCTCCGCCGCACTGGGCAACAACGATCTGGCCATCGAACAATATCAGCTATCCAAGCGGCTGGTGAACTCCGTCATTCTGCCCCCGGTGGGAAGCGGCACCATCTCAGACGAAGCGATGGACGCCTATTGGCTGATCGGGGCAAAGGGCATTTGTGGCGGGCAGGAAGCCGATCGCCAGAGTTACGGCCAGGTGCTGCAAATGATGTACGCCACGCTGCACGACAAGGCCGATATGGCGATCTGCAGTCCGGCCATTTTCACCGGTAATGGCGAGATGGTATTCAAAACTTTTGGCCACCATCTCACGCCCGCCAACATTACGGGTCTGCTGGTGCTGTGGGCCGATGTCGATCCGATCCGGCGCGTCTGGCAGCATCCCGAATTCATCCCCTTCGCCCAGCGCATCGGCATGGCTGCGGCGTGGGACAAGTACGGCTGGCCCGATCTGCTGCCACCGCCCAGCAACCGCGCGCCGGCCTGAATATTTCAGAAGAATTCTGGCAAAGGCCAAGGTTCGCACGATCCTGAGGCCCTATTGACGCACTATTGACGCTTTATTGACGCTCGGGCGGATTGACGCCTGACGCTACGGCACCGCACTATCAGCGCCGGGGATCGCAATCGTTTTTGACGCTAGCAGGCAAGCCGGGAAATCCCGGTTCAGCCAGCGGAAGAGCTGTGTCTGCGGACGCGCTCTTCCGCTGGCCCGCTCCTGCAAGCAGCGAATTTTGCAACCGTCTCAGGTGAGGCGACAACGAGGAGTGAAGACCATGATGAACTTCAAATCGATTCTGGCGACGACAGTCATCGCGGCAACCTTGGCGATGGCGGGTCCGGCCATGGCGCAAGAGCGCAGCTACAAGCCCGGTAGCGTCTGGACCGCCTCGCGGATCAAGGTGCTGCCTGGCCAGTTCGACAACTACATGGATTGGCTCGACGGCCAGTGGAAGCGGATCCAGGAGTTCGGCAAGAAAGAAGGCGTGGTGCTCAGCTACCATGTCCTGTCGGTCAACAATGCCCGCAAGGATGAGCCCGACCTGATCCTGCTGATCGAAACCAAGGATTATCTGACCACCGCCCAGCAGGATGCGTTCAACGACAAGATGAATGCGTTCCTGGCTTCCGATGATCGCAAGCAAGCCGCCGCCAGCGCCGCGCGCGGCCCAATGCGCGAGCAGCAAGGCTCGACCGAGTATCAGGACTTGATTCTGAAGTAAGCGACCCACTTCAGGATCACGGTAGGCGGCGCAATAGTCCCGTGCCGCCTACCGCCTTCTCCGCGAATGCCGGTGATCAGAACGCGCCATGCAGACAATCCACGAAGTTGCCCGCAATTTTACGGCACTGCTGCGAGCGGGGAAGTTCGTCGCTGCTGGCGACCGTTATTGGTCAAACGACGTGACCAGCATCGAGCCAGCCAACTTGCCGGACGAAATCTGCACCACCGTTTCGGGCAAGGAAGCCACGCGGAACAAATGCACCGCCCGGTTCGGCACCGCGCTGATCGACGAGATCGGGATCGACGGACCTTTTGTGACCGGCAACCAGTTTGCCTTGTTTCTCGATCTGGTGACCCTCGATCCTGCGAGCGCCGCGCGTCAACCTTTCACCGAAATCGCGCTCTACACCGTGCGCGACGGCCAGATCGCCGAGGAGCGATTTTTCTATGAGTGAAGCCATTCTCGCGCCGTCAATCGAACGCAGCGTCATCGCCAAGCTGAGTTGGCGAATCCTGCCGTTGATTTTCCTGAGCTATCTGGTGGCGGTGATGGACCGGGCGAACATCAGCTATGCCTCGGTTCAGATGAACGCCAGCCTGGGGTTCAGCGCGGCGGTTTATGGCTTTGGCGCGGGTGTGTTCTTCGTCGGCTACTCGCTGTTCGAGATCCCGTCCAACCTGCTGCTGGTCCGCTTTGGCGCGCGGCGCTGGATCGCGCGGATCATGTTCACCTGGGGACTGATTTCGGGGCTTATGGCCTTCGTTCAAACCCCCTTGCAGTTTTACGTCATGCGCTTCCTGCTCGGCGTGGCCGAGGCGGGGTTCTATCCCGGCGTGCTGCTCTACCTGTCGCAGTGGTTTCCGGCGAACTGGCTGTGCCGCGCGGTCAGCCGGTTCTACATTGCCAATCCGATCAGCTTCATGATGATGGGCAGCATCGCCGGACTGCTGATGAGCCTCGACGGCGCGCTGGGCGTGGCCGGATGGCAGTGGATGCTGCTGGTCGAAGCGGTTCCGGCGCTGGTAATCGCCGCGATGCTCCTGCTGTTTCTGCCAGAGCGGATCGAAACCACCAACTGGCTATCGGCGGCGGAAAAGGACTGGCTGCTTCATCATCACGCCGCCGATCACGCCGCCGCAGGGGCGGTTCAGCATAATTTCTTGCGCACCCTGGCCAATCCGGTGGTGCTGGGCATCGGCCTGACCTGCGCGCTGGTGTTCATGTGCGGCAATGCCCTGACCTATTCGACGCCAAAACTGCTAATGCAGGTATCGGGCTGGTCGCTGGGAACGGTCGGCTTCGTCGTAGCGCTGGCCAATATTCCAACCGTACTGCTGATGCTGGTGGTGTGCTGGCATTCAGATCTCCGCCGCGCGCCGCATCCGCATATGGCAGCATTGATCGCGCTGAATGTCGTCGGCGCGCTGGGCATGGCGTGGGCTTTCAACGCCACAACCGGAGCTGCGATCTTCGCGATGCTCGCCGCCTATTGCTTGTTCAACGCCGCAAATACGGCCTTCGGGCCGCTCGCCATGCCTGCCGCCAGCGCCCAGTTGCATCCTGCAACACGCGCGGTCGCCTTCGCCGCGATCAACACGATTGCTCAGGTTGGCAATTTCCTCGGGCCGGTCCTCTGGGGCTACGCTGCGACGGCAACCGGCAGCTTCCAGGTAGGCTTGAGCGCGATACCCATCATCCTGCTGGTCCCGCTCGGGCTAATCCTGCTGATGCGCCAAAATCGGCCACGGCCGGTCGCTTTTGCCGCAGCGATGGGGGCCTGACATGGCGCAGGCCATTCCCGCACCAATCGCGCTGTCCGGTTCGGGCGCTGATCGCACCCTGCTTAATGACAGCGCATTCCTCGGCCATCCGCGCGGGCTCGCCTACCTCGCCTTTACCGAGATGTGGGAGCGGTTCTCGTTCTATGGGATGCGGGCGCTGCTGGGGTTGTTCATGGTGCAGGAACTGCTGCTGCCAGGGCATATCGAGAATGTCGTCGGCATGGCAACGCTGCGGCGCGGATTGGAGGGGGTGTTCGGTCCGCTCTCAACCCAGGCTCTGACCAGCCAGATTTTTGGCTTCTATGCCGGGCTCGTCTATCTGACGCCGCTGCTGGGCGGCTTTATCGCGGACCGCTGGCTCGGCGCGAAAAAGACGGTGGTGATCGGCGTTTTCCTGATGACGCTGGGCCACCTGACCATGGTGTTCGAGACGAGCTTCCTTCTGGCCTTGCTATTGCTGATCATCGGATCGGGTTGCCTTAAGGGCAACATCGCCTCGCAAGTCGGCCACCTTTACGCCAGCGGAGATGCTTCGCGATCGGGCCACGGCTATGCGATCTTTTCGACCGGGATCAACATCGGTGCTGCGGCCGGGCCGCTGGTATGCGGAGCGCTGGCGCAGGTATACGGCTGGAGCGCTGGCTTCGGCGCCGCCGGAATCCTGATGCTGTTGGCTTGCGCGATCTATCTTTCCGGACAGAAATACCTGCCCGACGAACGGCCACGCGGGGAAGCGCGTGTAATCGAGGCTCCCCTCACGCGCGATGAGTGGCGACGTATCGGGCTGGTTGCGGCGGTCCTGGCGCTCGCCCTTTTTCCGCAGCTGACCTACGACCAGTTCATGAACACCGGCATCATCTGGGTGCTGGGACATGTCGATATGACAACCCCGTTTGGCACGGTACCGGTTGCCTGGTTCGCCTCGCTCGATTCGATCGTCAGTATCGTCATTACGCCGGGCCTGGTCGCAATCTGGGCTGCAATGGCGCGGCGCCGCAGCGAACCAGTCGACATCACAAAGATCGGGATCGGGTCCCTGTTCAACGCGTCTGCCAGCGCGCTGATGGTGCTTGCCGCCTTCATGGCTGGAAACGGGCGAACCGGGGTCTGGCTGCCCTTGCTTGGCTTTGGCCTCACCGGCATTGGCTTCATGTGGTACTGGCCGATCGCGCTTGCATTCGTTTCGCGCAATGCCCCGGCGCAGATCAACGCCCGGTTGATGAGCGCGGCCTATCTTGCGATCTTCGTCTCCCAGATAACCGCAGGAATAATCGGCAGTCGCTATGGGCAGCTTGGGCCGGTCAATTTCTGGTTGCTCAATACCGGGATCGGCGCGACCGGCGCGACGCTAGCCTTTGTCCTGGCCAAAAGGATTGGCCGGGCTCTGCCCGACACCACCTCGCACCCCGAAGTGTTGATCGGATCCCACGCATGACCAGCATCGCAATCCCCGCCGTCGCCCCACCGGCGGCAGGCCAGCTCCAGATGCGCTTGGGGATCAGCTTCGCACTGGCAGTCAGCGTCGGCCAAGTCATCGGATCGGGCATCATGCGCACACCGGGGCTGGTCGCAGATCAGGTGCCGGTATTCTGGATGGTGCTCGGGCTTTGGGCACTTGGCGGGCTGCATGTGATGCTGTCTGCCAATGTAGCCTCTGAACTGGCCACATCCATACCCAAAGCCGGGGGCAGCTATGTTCCGGTCCGCGCAGCATTCGGCCCGTCGATGGGGTTGCTGGCTGGGTGGACCGACTGGTTGTCAAATACGGCCGCCATTGCTGCACTCTCGGTCGCTTGCTCCAATTTTCTAGGGGCGATATTTCCAGCGATATTGCCGCACAGCGCTCCAGTTGCGGCGATCTTTGCGCTGGCAATCATCGCGCTTAACTGGCCAGGTGTACGTGAAGGGCAGGTCGCGCAGACTTTGGGCTCGATTATCAAGGTCGGGCTGATCGGCGGAGTGATTGCGGTTGCTTTCCTCGCCGAACCGATCCCCGTCAGCGAAGTCGTAACGCGAGCGAGCGCGGCCACCGCGAAAGCAGCGCCTGCGGTCGGATTCTTCGCAGTCGTCGCCGCTTATCAGATTATCTACGGCGCATATACCGGCTGGCACGCACCGATCTATTTCGTTGAGGAGGATCACAAGGCAGCGGTCAACATTCCCCGTGCCATGGCCGTATCGATTCTTCTCGTCGCTGCAATCTATCTGGCGCTCAACCTCAGCCTGCTGAGCGCGCTCGACATGGAAGCGCTCCGCGCGGCCGATTTGCCTGCGGCGCTGGTCATCGAAAACGCCTTTGGGCGGTCGGGCGGCATGTTGGTCGCGCTCCTGGCGATTGTGATTGTCGTCGTCGCGATCAACGCAATCGTCATGTGCTCTACGCGTATCCTGTATGGGCTTGCGAGAGACGGTCTGTTTTTGCCGGTGGCGAGCAGAGTCAACCTGGGCGGAACCCCGCACATTGCGCTGGCAATTACCGCCGCTCTCGCTGTGCCGTTGATTTTCTCTGGTGCTTTCGCCTTCCTGTTCAAGCTGACAGCGGCTTTGGCGATCTTCGCATTCTTCCTGTACGAAGCCTCGCTGTTCGCGCTCCGCCGTCAACAACCCGATCTTCCCCGTCCGTTCCGCGCCATTGGCTATCCCTATCTGCCCGGGCTGGTGTGCTTGCTCGACCTTGGACTGCTGATTGCGTTCATCGCCGCCGATCCGATGAGCGGTGTCTACATGATCGCCCTGATCGCGGTGTGCATTCCCGTCGGCATCGTCCTGCACCGCCGCCGTCGAGAAGCACCAGGGCGCGCATTGACAACCCCATGATCGCCTGGCCTAGCCGCCGGACCGCTCCCGCTGACATTTCAGACGCTGCGAGCTTGAAACGCGCACTTTAAACCTGTCATCCATTCATCCGCTAATTGGGCCACGGAAGTCGGGGGTTCGAGCGTTCCCAGCCACCCAACCAGCGCCAAAATCAAGACGACACAGGTGGTCTCGGCCGCGAGGCTAATTCGCAGCGCCTGCAACACCCGGTCGGAGTCCTCGGTGGGGATCGACGCCGCCAGCGCCGGTGTCAGGCGGAAGCGATTGAGCGAGGCGAGGCCGAGCATGGCCATCATCTGCACCAGCTTGGCTATCAAGAGTTGCCCGTAAAGAGACGCCCAAAGTCCTGCGATGTTCTCGGTCCCAACCAGCAGCCACGCATTGACAGCCCCGGTAACGACGACCGTGGCGACTACGACGGAGCCCGCGGTGGCAAACCGATGCAATGCCCGGTGGGTTATGTCGAGATGCACCCCGTCAACGCGAGAGACAGGTCGCGCCACCAGGAGCGTCAGGCCTAACAGCGCCCCCACCCATGCTCCGGCCGCGAGAAGATGAAGGATATCTGCGGCTAGATGAGTCACGCCGACCAAGCCGTCGCCCATCGTCCCGTGTCCAGTCCAGGCCAACGTCGCCAGCGCTGTGCCCGCTGTCAGCAACACCATACTTGTTTCCAGCGTGCGACCGACGCTGCTCATGGCCGCCGCCCCTGCCAGGATGAGGGCGACCACTCGAACCTTCCAAGCGGTTCCGATGCTTGGCTCGTCGAGCAGCGCCGAAATCGCCGTGTAGTCGGGCGGCCAGACAGGCACGTCCGTCATCGCGGCAGCCAACACCACAAGCGCCACGACCGAAAGCAGCAGGCCAAGTGTTGCGCCAGCAACAAGCCAGGGGCGCAACGGCAAGGCAATCGTGCGCTCGCTTGAACAGACGCCGTAGAGTGAGAAGGCGGCCAAGCCGAACAGAGCGCCCAGCGTCAGATACAGAGCGAAGCGTACGATGATGGGGGGCCAGTCGGCCACCGCGCTACTTCACTGCGAAGGCGTAGCTTCCGGCGACGCGGTGCGTATCGGTCGAGACAACGCGCCAGGCCACAGTGTAGCGGCCGGCACGGAGTGGTCTCTTCGGCGTAACGACGAGCGTGTGACCATCAGGAGACATCGCCGCAGCCGCTGCGATCCGCGTTGCAGCGCCACCCTTGGCGCTCGCCATCGCCAGATCCGCCGTCGAAAATGCCGGCACAAGCTTTTCGCTGAACCGCAGCTGGACGCGCGCAGGGCCCATTACGGTCGCGTTGGGCGCGGCGCTGGAAGAGACGAGCTTGGGGTGCGCTGCAGCGGCCCCGGCGAGCATTAGAACCACTGGGGCGATCAAGAGTGACAAAGGACGCATGATAATTCTCCGCATGTTGGCTTCTTGCTTTCCGGCGCCTAGTCAGCACGCATGGAATTCCTCCGCGCGGGCTGACTGCACTCAGGCCTAGTTACCGAAGTAGAAGCTGAATGACTTACCGGCTGATGCCGGTAGGATCATGCGGAGGGGCTGAAGCCTCCTTTCCGATATGTCTGTCGAGGTAGGCCATGACAACGTCTTCGGTGATGTTGCCGGCGGTGGTCGAGAAGTAGC
>JANLOZ010000084.1:0-3664 GCA_031366845.1 Novosphingobium sp.
GGATTCGACCAAGGCGTTTTACGACGAATACCGCGCGGTCTGCGACATGTCGGCCGATTTCTACCTCCAGACGGTCGACGTTGTGTTCCAGACTCACGCGCTGCCCAAGGGCGAAATGCTCCACCGCGGCAAGGCGGTCGACCTTGGCGCGATCCGCGACACCGCGATCCTGTGCATCGAGGGCGAACACGACGACATTTCGGGTATCGGCCAGACCAGGGCCGCGCTCAAAGTCACGCCCGGCTTGCCCGCAGCCATGAAGCAATACTTCTTGGCGCCCGAAGTCGGCCACTACGGCATCTTCAATGGCTCGCGCTGGCGCAGCAGCATCGCGCCGGTCGTGGATGCGTGGATCGTGCGCCACAACAGCCGTTCGGCCAGCGAGGGAAAGCGGCTCAAATCGGTGAATTGAAGGTAGGCGCTAAACTTCTGGTGGATCTTCAGGCGGTTTGCGCTTGCGGACGATCTTGCGGAACGCCCGCCTGAGCGCCACCAATAGCGCGCAGACCATGCCGAACAGGATCGCCGCGACTGCCGCAGCGGTGACCGGAAAGGCATAGATCAGCGACAGCAACCCGGCCGTGGCCGCATCCTCGATGCTCGATGCCAGCACGTTGGTGAAGGGCTCGGGGCTCATGTTGATCGCGCTGCGCAAGCCGGCCTTGCCGCCATGCGCCAGTAGCGCGCCGCCGCCGCCGAGCAGGAACACCGCCGCCTGCCAGCCGGGCTGGCTGGGGTCGATGATCGTCAGCGCCAGTGCCGCGCCGCCGATCGGCCGGATCGCGGTGTGAGCCAAGTCCCACAAGCTGTCGAGCCAGGGCAGCTTGTCGGCGAAAAACTCGGCCGCTGCGCCCAATGCAGCGATGCCGATCACCCACGGGTTGGCGAGCGCGGCCAACGCGGGCAAGTGTTCGGGCACGGGCATCACCCCGCCGCGCAGCGCGATCCCGGTTGCGAAGACACAAAGGTACAGCCGCCAGCCCGCGAGCAGGCTGATGCTGGCAGCCAGCCCCAGCAGTTCACCGATGCCGGGGCCGGCTGTCATCGTTGCAAGGCCGTTGCAACCTCGTTGCAGTGACCATGCAAACCGCTCAGACGAAGAACTGCGTGATCCATTCGGCCATCAGCGCGGGCTTGTCCTCGCCCTCGATCTCGATGGTGATTTCCATCGTCTGCTGCCACTGGCCGGGGCGCTTTTCGACCATCTCGAGCAGCTTGTGATGCGCGCGCACGCGCTTGCCCGCACGCACCGGCGCGATGAACCGCGTCTTGTTGCCGCCATAGTTGACGCCCATCTTCACGCCTTCGGGGCGCGGCCCATCGCTCAGCGAGGATAGCACCGGGATCAGCGACAGCGTCAGGAAACCGTGCGCGATCGTCCCGCCGAACGGGGTCAGCCTGGCCTTTTCTTCATCGATGTGGATGAACTGGAAGTCCCCCGTCGCCTCGGCGAAGGTGTTGATCCGCTCCTGGCTCACTTCGAACCATTCCGATGTGCCGACTTGCTGGCCGACGAGCTTTGCGATCTCTGCCGGCGCCATTGTTTTTGCCATGTTCTTTCGCATCCTCTTGCGTGTGCGCTTCCGCACGGGACCATGGCGCGCCCGACGCCCGCGCGCAACCGCGATTGAGAGGAACCGTGTCGCACCGCGGGCGACGCTGCTTATGCGATTGCGGGTGCAGGCGTTCGCAAGCTTGGCCCCCGACTGTTGAGCCAACGCTGCGCAGGCTTCTCCAGCCCGTGGTAAAGCCCCATCGAAACGAGCAAGACCATCAATAGGAAGCCGCCGAATGTCGTCCAGCTCAGTTGCAGGCTGGACCCGACGAAGACCATTTTATAAACGATGAACAACCCGAAGTGGGCAAGATACGTCGAGTAACTGATTTCGCCGAGATAGCGCGGCACTCTGCTGGCCAGGACTTGCGCGACTATTCCGCGGTCGAGCGCGACTGCAAACAGCGCGAACCAGAATACAATCGGCACAATCGCAATTTCAGGCAGCCTCAAGGCGGCACCGGCGATTGCAATGGAAAAACACCCCAGCGCAGCATACAGCGCGGCGCGGCGCTGCTCGCTCCATCGCGCCCACAGCAGACACATGAGGCTGCCCATTGCAAATTCGATGAGGCAGCGAGCCAGACCCAGCCCGGTGATATCCTCGCCAAGACGGTCGTATCCGTTCACCGCGAACAGCGCGTAAAGCGACGCAGCGAGAGCCGCGACCGCACCCACCACCGCGATCGACCGAGCCGTGTGTGAACGCCAGGTCGACACCACCACCGGAAACAGCAGGTAGGCGGCAAACTCGGTGCTGATCGACCACGCCGGATGATTCCACGCCAGCGCCTTCGTCAGCCCCCAGTTCTGAATCAGAAGAACGTGCAGCGGCAGTTCGGCAAAAGGATAGTTCGACACCGGGCGTCCGCTCAGCTTGAGCACCACGGCAAAACCGACGAACCCCGCCAGCACCGCCGCATGAAGCGGCCAGACACGCGCGAACCGGCGCCACAGGAATTGCCGCGTCTTATTCCAGCCGCCCTCGCGCAAACGCTGTTCATAATTGTACCAGATGACAAACCCGGAAAGCATGAAAAACAGATCGACCGCCAGATAGCCCCGCGCAAGCCCCGCGATCACCCCTCCCGGCAGCAGTTGCAGAAGGGAAAGCCGGATGTGATACAGGACCACCATCCATGCGGCGATGCCGCGCAGTCCGGTCAGCGCGTCGAGGTGGCGCGGGGCGGTCACGCCGGTCTCACGCGCGCCGCGTGAACCCGCCCCAGGGCGTTGGTCGATGGACCCTTCAGCACGCCCAACTGCCGCGTGTAGCTCGCCAAGCCAATCTGCAGGCCAATCAGCATGAACACAAAGGGCTGGAACGCGATGCCGATAAACAACGAACCAAAAAGGTATATCATCTGGCCCAACTGGAGCGCATTGGCGAGCGGCGCGATCCAGGTTTGATCCGGATCTTTTGCAGATTTAAAATGCATGCGCACGCGTTCCATCTGCCACAATCCCGACAATTGAAGCAGCAACCACATGGCGAGCCCGGGATAGCCTTGTTCGCCCAGCATTTCGAAGTAACTCGAGTGGAACGCGCGCGCCTTGTCCTCGATCTGGGTCTGGGCAATTGCCACATTGCTGCCCGATGTGTTGACCCGTTGGGTATCGTAACGGATCTGGTTGCCACGATAGATTTCGAAGCCCCCACCGAACGGATGTTCGCGGGCATAGGCGATGGTCCACTTCCATACCGCCAGCCGGGTTGACGCGGACTGGTCGGCCTGGTGGTTTTCGATCGTCGCCATGCGCTGGCTGAAGCTGGCGGGCAGCAACGGTATTACAGCCAGGGCGCCCAGGCCCGCAAGCGCCGCAAACATGACGCGGCGCCTGATCGTGCGGAGCGCCAAGGCACCCAGAACGAGTATGCACAGGAAACCGGTTCGGGTCTCGGTGCCGAAAGGAATGCACAAACAGGCAAACACCAGCGCAGCTGCGAAGATCGTGACGCGCTTGTCGGGCGCGAAGATTGTCCCGTGCCGTGCCAGCCAGACAATCAGCGGAACCACGGCGACTGCAACCATCGACAGCGTGCTGCCTTCATAAAGCCCCGTATTGTCGTTCACCAGCAGCTTCAATTCGCCATAGCCGCCGCCCGAG
>JANLOZ010000088.1:0-14483 GCA_031366845.1 Novosphingobium sp.
TCTATGCCGAATTTCATGTTTCGCTCGGTGGCGGAAGTGAGATGGTGAAGCAAGAGGGGTGGTGGAAATCGGGTGCGCCGGGAGGATGGGCTAGGGCCCAATAGCTTTTGGTGCCGTCGGTTTCTTCGATGACTGCGGAGATGGCAAAACTTGAGCGGTTGCTCATTGCAACGCCCAAGTTACCCGAGGCTCGTATACCGCTTTCAATTGATTCGACCTTAGGTGCGCAGACAGACAAGTCCGTTTGACCCATGCGATACCGATCAAAACTATATGCTGCCCAGCTCCCTCCCGGGACAAAATTGAACTCGAGATAGCTCTCGCCCTCATCAGGCTTCACAAATAGCTCGAAACAAGTGAATTGCCACAAGCCATCAGTCCGCGCCGGCATTCCTGACACTGACACTTTAGGTGTCGCGCCAAATACTTGATAATTTATACAATAATCCGCACCATTGAAACTAATCCAGCCTTCGACACCTTCAATTTCAAGCGGAGGCGTATCGGGGTGAGGTAGCAAAGAAAAGGACAGTGCTTCGACAAGCTCAGCATGAACGGGTTTGGGGAAGGAGGTGATGTCAGAATGGAGAATTCGGCCGCCCCCCTTCCCCGTCTTCCCTGAGCTTGTCGAAGGGCTGTCCTTCTTTTTTGCCAAGGCTGAGATGCGTTCCCAATCACCGCGAATGAGTGCCAGCTTCTTTGCGCGCGACCAGCCTTTGAGCTTACGCTCCGCAGCCTTCGCATCATCGCGATTTTCGAATTGATCCGACCAGACTAGTTCTACCGGCTGATGATCAGCGGTGAAGCCGGGAATTAAACCCGATTTGTGCTCCCCGATCCGCTTGTCGATGTCATCGGTATGACCAACGTAGAAATAGCCCCCCCGGCAATGAAGCATGTATGTCCAGAAGCTCATCGCATGACGCTAAAAGAAGGACAGTGCTTCGACAAGCTCAGCATGGGCGGGTTCTGGGAAATGATAGCCAATTAACCGCCTTCCCTGAGCGTGTCGAAGGGCTGCTTTTCCCTTCGACAAGCTCAGCATGGACGGAATTTGGGAAGAGGTAGGCAAATACCCCGTCTTCCCTGAGCTTGTCGAAGGGCTGCTTTTCCCTTACCGCGCGCACACCATGACAGCCTACACCTCACCCCTGCTCCGCACCCTGTCCGAACGCGGCTATATCCACCAGCTGACCGATGCCTCGGGCCTCGATGCGCTGGCAAACAAGCAGATCATTCCCGGCTATATCGGCTTCGATGCCACGGCGCCATCGCTGCATATTGGCAGTCTTGTGCAAATCATGATGCTGCGGCGGCTCCAGCAGACCGGGCACAAGCCGATTGTCGTGATGGGCGGCGGCACCACCAAGGTGGGCGATCCTTCGGGCAAGGATGAGAGCCGCAAGATGCTCACTGCCGAAGGCATTCAGGCCAACATCGCTTCGATCCGCAGCGCGTTCGAGCGGTTGCTGGTCTTTGGTGACGGACCCACCGACGCGGTGATGGTCGATAACGATGAATGGCTTAGCAAGCTCGGCTATGTCGAATTGCTGCGCGATGTTGGCCCGCATTTCACCATAAACCGGATGCTGACGTTCGATTCGGTGAAACTGCGGCTCGATCGCGAGCAGCCGCTGACATTCCTCGAATTCAACTACATGATCCTCCAAGCCTATGATTTCCGCGAACTGGCGCTGCGCCATGATTGCCGCTTGCAGATGGGCGGATCGGACCAATGGGGCAATATCATCAACGGCATCGAACTGACGCGCCGGATGGAAAGCCGCGAGGTGTTTGGCCTGACCACGCCGCTGCTCACCACGGCGGACGGTGCCAAGATGGGCAAGACTGCGGCGGGCGCGGTGTGGCTGAATGCCGAGCAGCTTCCCGGTTACGATTTCTGGCAATACTGGCGCAACGCCGATGACCGCGATGTCGGGCGGTTCCTTCGACTGTTCACCGATCTGCCGCTCGATGAGATAACCCGGCTTGAGGCGCTTCAAGGCAGCGAAATCAATGCGGCGAAGATCGTTCTGGCCAATGCAGTAACCAAACTTTGCCGCGGAGAGGACGCAGCACGGGCCGCCGAATCGACCGCGTCGGCAACCTTCGGCGGCAACGGTGGCGGCGAGGATTTGCCGGTTTTTACTTTGCCCGCTGAAGGAATCGCATTGGTTGATGCGCTGGTCGGTATAGGCTTTGCGGCGAGCCGGGGAGAGGCCAAGCGCTTGATTTCTGGCGGCGGTGCGCGGGTTGGTGGTGTGGTTATCGCCTCGGAAAACCACCACATCGCGGGTGGTTCGCAGGTTGTCATCGCCTCGGGCAAGAAGAAACACGGCGTTCTCCTGCCAAACTGATTTCTGCCGCCATCCGGCAATATTCTGCCAAGTTTACTCTTTTTTCGCCATTGCGTGGCAATACAGTGCTGTCTGCGATATTTGAGGGAGCTGACGCCGGATCATGACAGTAGGAGCACAACTCTCCGTCACCGATATGCGCCGCGCAGCGCGTCATCCGATTGACTATCCGGTAATCGGCGAACACCGCCGTCTGGGCGATGTGCATATGCATATCGTCAATATCTCGGCGCAGGGGTTCATGTGCGAGGGCGAGATTCCTCTGAGCCGCGGTGAACGCGTGACTATCCGGCTCCCCCGGGTTGGCCGGATCGAAGCCCACGCGATCTGGTTCGCTGACAGTCGTGCCGGATTCCAGTTTGAGCGCATCATCGGCCCCGATGATTTCTTCGCGCTGATCGATACCCTCCAACCCAACCCGCGGCTGCGCAAACAGCGCTAACGCGCGCGAAAAGCTGACGTTTACCACGCGCAACCAAGCCTCGGCTTGGCAAAGCACGATCTCGCTGCCAACAGGGTGCTGTGAGCGAGCCCACCTCTCCCCTGCAAATCCGGGATTTCCGCCTGTTGTGGTTGGGTCGCTTCTGCTCGACCCTCGCCACCACCGGTATTGTCGTGATCATCGGCTACCAGCTCTACGACGTGGCGCGCGGGCAATATGGGATGTCGATCCCGCAGGCGACTTTTCAATTGGGCATTCTTGGGCTGGTGCAATTTGTGCCGTTGATGCTGCTGACGCCCGCAGCGGGACTAATGGCCGATCGCTTTGACCGGCGTAAGGTCGCGGCGCTGTCGATCGGCATCGACATGATCATGGCGCTTTGCTTGGCAGTGTTGACCTATTCGGGGGGCATTTCCCTGCCCTTACTCTTGACGTTGGCCGCAATGCATGGGGCCGCGCGGGTGTTCGTCGGTCCGGCCATGAGTGCGATCTTGCCAAATGTGGTGCCTGCCTCGCTGATGCCCCGTGCTATCGCGATGAGCTCGCTTTCCTGGCAGGTTGGCGCGGTTGTAGGTCCGGCGGCCGCCGGCCTGTTGTTTAGCCGCGCGGCTTCGCTGCCATACTGGTCAGCGCTGGGATTGCTGGCGATCGCTTGCCTATGCGCAATGGCAATTCAGAAACTTCCCGCGATCGAGGGCAGTCGGGATACCCATCCGCTGGTTCAGATACGCGAAGGCTTCGCGTTCGTGCGGCGCGACAGGTTTCTGCTCGGGTGCATAACGCTCGATCTGTTCGCGGTCCTGCTGGGGGGAGCGACCGCATTGCTTCCGGTTTATGCCCGGGACATCCTCCACGTTGGCTCAGAGGGCCTTGGCATCATGCGCGCTGCACCGTCGCTGGGGGCTGGCCTGATCGGCCTGATCCTGTCGTGGCGTCCGCTTGAAAACAACGTGGGCACCAAGATGCTGTGGTCGGTGGTGATTTATGGGGCAGCGACCGTGGCCTTCGGTATCAGCAGGTCTTTTGCCTTGTCATTGGTCCTGCTGGCTATGCTGGGCGGCGCCGATATGGTTTCGGTGTTTATCCGCAGCAGCCTGATCCAGCTCAAGACGCCCAATGCCATGCGCGGACGGGTTTCGTCGATTTCAGGCCTCGCAATTTCCGCGTCGAACGAACTCGGCGAGATGCAGTCTGGCCTGTTTGCGACTCTCTTCAAGTCCGCACCGAAGGCAGTTGTATTTGGCGGGCTTGCGGCCATAGTTATTACTGCTGGTTGGGCCTGGTTGTTTCCAGAGCTCCGCAACGCGCGGACTTTCACCGCGCACTATCGCAAGAAAATGCAGAGCCAGAAGGAGCACGTATCATGAAAGCCGATTCGATTCTCGCAACAATTGGCGACACGCCGCACATCCGGCTTGCGCGGCTGTTTCCCGATCACGAAGTCTGGGTGAAGTGCGAACGCGCCAACCCCGGCGGCTCGATCAAGGACCGTATCGGACTCGCAATGATCGAGGCGGCGGAGGCTGACGGAAGCCTAAAAGCTGGCGGCACGATTGTTGAGCCGACCAGCGGCAATACCGGGATTGGCCTCGCCATGGTTGCGGCGGTCAAAGGCTACAAGCTGATCCTCGTCATGCCCGATTCGATGTCAATCGAGCGGCGGCGCTTGATGCTCGCCTATGGCGCGAGCTTTGATCTGACCCCGCGCGAAAAGGGCATGAAAGGCGCTATCGAGCGCGCGCGCGAACTACTTGGTGAGATCCCGGGAAGCTGGATGCCGCAGCAGTTTGAAAACCCGGCCAATATCGAAGTCCATGCTCGCACGACCGCGCAGGAAATTCTCGCGGACTTCGCCGACACGCCGATTGATGTGCTGATCACTGGCGTTGGCACAGGCGGGCACCTTACGGGCTGCGCGGAAACGCTCAAGAAGGCGTGGGGCACAATGAAGGCCTATGCAGTGGAACCTACGCTGTCGCCGGTAATCTCTGGCGGTCAGCCTGCGCCGCATCCGATCCAGGGGATTGGCGCGGGGTTCATTCCGGGGAACCTCCACACCCAATCGATTGACGGCGCGATTCAGGTCGATCCTGCCGATGCCAAGGAATGGGCGCGGCGCAGCGCAACGGTGGAAGGGATGCTGGTAGGGATAAGCTCGGGCGCAACGCTTGCCGCTATCGCGCAAAAGCTGCCCGAATTGCCCGCTGGAAGCCGGGTGCTCGGGTTCAACTACGATACCGGAGAGCGTTATCTCTCCGTGCCGGATTTCCTCCCCGAATGAGCGCGCTCGAGCTGGTCAACTACGATGATCGCGGAACAGTGTTGACCGGTTGGTTGGCGCGGCCGACCGGCGCAGCACGCGGGGCCATCGTGATTTACCCGACTATCGCTAATATTACGCCTGCCATGGAGCGGCGGGCAGGGCTTTTGGCAGACGCGGGTTTTATCGCGATGATCGCCGATTTCTATGGTGAGCCGATTGCCAGCTTCGAAGCCTCACGCCCTTTGGGTGACAAATTGCGCGCGGACGTTGATCATTACCGGACACGGTGTTCGGCAGCGATCACCACCTTGGCCGGACACCCGTTGGCAAAGGGGCTGCGCATGGCCGCTATTGGTTATTGCATGGGCGGACAGGCGGCGCTGGAAATGGCGCGTATCGGCCAGCCACTTGCACTGGCTGCGAGCTTCCATGGCATTCTCGCGACCAACCGGCCCGCGACGGCGGAAACCCCGATCAGCGCGCGCCTGCTCATCTGCCACGGCGACGCCGATCCGATGGTCCCGCGCGAACAGGTCATGGCCTTCTGGCACGAGATGGATGCGGCGCAGGCGAACTGGCACTTCCATTCCTACGCCGGCGTCAAACATGGCTTCACCGATCCCGGCAGCGAAGATCGGGGGATGGCTGCGCTGGCTTACGATGCCAGCGCTGATCGCCAGTCCTGGGCCGCGCTGATGGCGCTGCTTGACGAAGTTTTTGCTTAAAGACCCGGCTTGATCAAGCCGTAGCAAAAGCCTCCACCGGCAGCGCCATCATCGCCTCGCTGCCCGCCTCGATCTTGCGGCGGAGCGCGCCAGCATCAGGCGTAAACCGTTCGCCGAAATAGCGCGCTGTGACCAGCTTGGCTTCATAGAACGCCGTCTCGGTTGTTCCAGCAGCCAGCGCTGCAATCGCCGCCTTGCCCATGCGAAGCCACATCAGGCCGAGGCTGACCACGCCCATCATGTGCATGTAGTGATGCGCGCCTGCGCCCGCATTGTTCGGGTTCGCCAGGCCATTCTGCATCAGCCACATCGTCGCAGCCTTAAGCTCACCGTTGGATTTCTCCACCTGACCAGCCAGCCCCGCCAGCCGCTCCTCGCGCTTGGCCGAAGCACATTCGGCATCGACCAGCGCGAAGAATTCCTGAATGGCCTTGCCGCCGTTCATGCCGAGTTTGCGGCCGACCAGGTCCATTGCCTGAACCCCGTTGGCACCCTCATAGATCTGGGTAATGCGGGCATCGCGAACGAACTGGCTCATGCCGTGTTCCTCGATATAGCCGTGGCCGCCGAACACCTGCTGCATATTGACGGCAGTGTCGAAGCCCTTGTCAGTGCCATAGCCCTTGATCACCGGGGTGAGCAGGCTGACCATTGAATCGGCTTCGGCGCGTTCTTCTTCGGTGGCAGCTTTGTGCGACAGATCGACCAGCAGCCCGCCCCACAGTGCCAGCGCGCGAAAGCCCTCGGTGAACGCCTTGGCATCCATCAGCATCCGCCGCACATCTGGGTGGACGAACAGCGGATCGGCCTTTTCCTGCGGTTCAGCAGCGCCAGTGAGCGCCCTGCCCTGCCTGCGTTCCTGTGCATAGAGCACGGCGTTCTGATAGGCTGCCTCGGCCTGCGAAAGTCCCTGAATGCCCACACCGAGCCGCGCTGCGTTCATCATGATGAACATCGCGGCCAGGCCCTTATTCTCCTCGCCAACCAGCCAGCCTTTCGCGCCGTCATAATTGAGCAGGCATGTGGCATTGCCGTGGATGCCCATCTTGTGCTCGATCGAACCGCAGGTAACGCCGTTGCGCGCCCCCGGATTGCCGTCATCATCAAGGATGAACTTGGGCACGATGAACAGCGAGATACCCTTGGTCGAATCGGGCGCATCGGGGGTTTTTGCCAGCACCAGATGGATGATGTTCGCCGAAAGGTCGTGTTCGCCAGCCGAGATGAAAATCTTCGTGCCGCTGATTGCGTAAGAACCGTCAGGCTGTGGCACTGCGCGGGTACGGATCATTCCCAGATCGGTGCCGCAATGCGGCTCGGTCAGGTTCATCGTGCCCGTCCACTCGCCGGAGATCATCTTGGGCAGATACATCGCCTGTTGCCCGGGCGAGCCTTTGACCCGGATTGAGGCGATGGCACCTGCCGTCAGGCCCGGATACATGGCGAACGACTGATTGGCCGAGCAGAGGTATTCCTCAATCACCAGTCCCAAAACGTGCGGCATGCCCTGCCCGCCGAATTCCTCGGGCTGGGCAATGGTGCCCCAGCCGCTTTCGCGATAGGCATTGTAAGCCTCTTTGAAGCCTTTTGGCGCGCTCACGCTGCCGTCTGGGTGGCGGGTGCAACCTTCGAGATCGCCCGACAGATTGAGCGGAGCAATCCGCTCGGCAATGAACTTGCCCGATTCTTCGAGCACGGTTTCAACCATGTCCGCGCTGGCGCTTTCAAAGCCGGGCAAATTGCCGTAATTTTCGAGCTTCAGCACTTCATTGATGACGAAACGCGTGTCGCGCGCGGGGGCCTTGTAGATGGGCATTTTCGTTCCTTTGGTCTTCAGGACTTCTTGAGGGGCAATTCGAGCAGGTCGATTTGGGCGACGAAGCCGGAAAGTTCCGCAATCGCAGCATCAATGTCGCTCCGCTGCAGTTCGAGCTGGCTGATGCGCGCGCGGCACTTTTCAATCGTGATGCGGCGCTGTTCGACGCGGCCATCGTCAAGATCATAGAGATCGATCATCTCACGCACTTCGGCCAGGCTAAAGCCGACGTTCTTGGCGCGAAGGATCCAGGCGAGTCGGGCGCGATCCCGCCTTGAATAGATACGGCTGAGACCCTGCCGCGCAGGCGTAATCAACCCTTCGTCCTCATAAAAACGCAGTGCCCGGGCAGTTATGCCGAACTCTGCGGTCAGATCAGAAATGGCGAAGGTCTCCCGCTTGTGGACGTCGGGACGATCAAGATGAGCACCGCGATGCGGCATGGTCAGCGTTTCCATGGACCGCGATTTAGTTTACGTTAACGTAAAGGTCAAGCTCAAATCAACGCGAGATGGTCGCCCTCCAGCGTACGGAAAAAACAGGTCGCCGCGCCGGTATGGCAGGCTGGACCGGCGGGCTGCACTTTCAGCACCAGTGCATCCTGATCACAGTCCACAAGGATTTGCCTGACTTGCAGCACATGCCCCGATGACTCCCCCTTCATCCATAGCCGCCCGCGTGAGCGCGAATGGAAATGGGCAAGGCCAGTGGCGCGGGTTTGCGCGAGCGCCTCAGCATCCATGAAGGCGACCATCAGCACCGCGCCGCTTAGCGAATCGGTCACGACTGCCGTCAGCAGCCCCGCTGAATCGAACTTCGGCATGAATGCCGTGCCCTGCTCGCGAAAAGCGTTCTCGCTGGTCATAATGCAACAATCCCGGAAATCCCGCTTTCGCGGTGAAGCTTTGTTGCACGATAACCACATGTGCCGATCAAAATCTATCGCCTACGCGCGTGGCGCTTTCCTTTCACGCGCTTTACCCGGACATGACACTTGCAGCTCGATCAGGGAGCTGACGTCTGAGCGACGGCGCGACAAGCGCCAAGGTTCGGGGAAAGGCATCAGCCCGCCTTTGTTGAGCAGGGCTAGCCGGTCATGAGGGTTTTTGGTGCGATGGGCGTGGGGGCGTCTATCGAAACCGCGATGCGGCACCTATGAGTTTCGTCACGCGATCGCCCGGGGCTTCGGCTCCGGGCGATTTCGTTTGGGGCATCTCCGGGTCATTCGTGGGGTAAGGCTTCATCGAGTACGCGCGCGAAGCAGGCGATCATTACCTTCTCGGCGCCAGCGCGTTTCAGCGCGGAAATGCAGGCACCGCTGGTTGCGCCGCTGGTCAGCACATCATCGATAAGCAAGATTTTTGCCCCGCGAAGGTGGGCTGATTGCCGGGGATTGACCGTAATCGCCCCCGACAAGGCTCGCGACCGTGCCTTTCGTCCCAGCCCGCCGAGCGTTGGCGTCGCTTTGCGCCGTACCAGAGCATCGACTAACAGGTTTGCCCCCTTCGCCCTGGCAATCTCGCGTGCCAGCAGCGCCGATTGGTTGAACCCGCGCCGCCACAAACGCCAACGGTGGAGCGGCACCGGGACGATCAGCCAGTCGCTGCCAAGTTGGCCAATTTTCGCCGACATCAGCCGGGCGAGCAACGGGGCCAGCGCGATGCGGTGCCCGTGCTTGAATGCCAAAACCAGCCGTCGCGAGGCATCGTTGTAAAGCGTAGCCGCTACCAGTCCGCTGTGGCGCGGCGGTTCGGCGAGGCACGGCGCGCAAATCGCGCCGTCGGGCACAATATCGGAGAATGGCCGCTGACAAAGCGAACAACACGGCTCGCCGGGAATTACCAGATCGTTCCAGCAGCCAGCACAAAGTCCAAGCTGCGCGGAAAGCCCCTCGCCGCACAGCGGACAGCGCGGCGGAAACACCAGATCGACAATCGGAACAAGCGCGGCAGGAATGGCCATTGTTGCAGCTTATCGCCCCGCCCCGGCTTCGCAAGCCTTGCGCGGCACGTTTCCAGACGGCAGGGCAACCGCATGGATGCCAGCCCGCCCAGGATATTCTCCCCACGCCGCCGCGAGAAGGCATTTGCAAGGGCATTGCAACGGCAACACAGGCCCAATGCGGCAGCCTTCCTGGCCGTGGATGCGGGCGAAGACCTGCTCGAGCGGCTCGCTTTCCTGCGCCATGATCCGAAACGCGCGCTTTTGCTCGGTGATCGGGCAGATGTGCTGAAAAATGCACTGACTGCTGGCGGCGCTGCAACCGTCGCTCTGGCTCCAGCTGATTTCGATCTCGAACAGCCCTGGCCTGAAAGCGGATTCGATTTCATCGCCGCGCTGTTCGTGTTCGACACGACCAACGACTTGCCCGGCGCGTTGCTCCACATGCAGCGCGCGCTGGCACCGGGCGGCCTCGCGATTGCGGTGATGGCGGGTGCGGGAAGCCTGCCTGTGCTGCGCGACGCCATGTTCGCCGCCGATGGTGATCGCCCGTCGCCGCGGCTGCATCCGCAAGTCGATGTTCGCGCGGGCGGGCAACTTTTGCAGCGCGCCGGGTTTGCCAGGCCGGTGGTCGATAGCCGCACATTGTCAGTTCGCTATGGCATGCTCGAAACATTGGTGGATGATCTGCGCGCGCAGAATATGTCCAACCAGCTCGCGGATCCCGGACCGCAGATTGGCCGCGCTGCGCTTGCCAGAGCGCAAGCAGCTTTTGCCAAACACGCCGACGTCGATGGCCGCGTTACCGAGACCTTCCACCTGCTAACGCTGTCAGGCTGGCGGGCCTAGCGTTTTTCCGGAGCGGGCCGGTGCCGATTCGACGCAACCCGGAAAAACGCTAGCCCAGCGATGCCTGCGCCGCCGCCAATCGCGCAATCGGCACCCGATAGGGCGAGGCACTGACGTAATCGAGGCCGACATCTTCACAGAACGCGATGCTTGCAGGATCGCCGCCATGTTCGCCGCAAATGCCGAGCTTTATCCCCGGACGGGTCGCTCTGCCCCGCTCTGCCGCTAGTCTCACCAGTTGCCCAACGCCATCGACATCAAGGCTGACAAAGGGATCGCGCGCGAAAATACCCTGTTCGATATAAGCCGGGAGGAACTTCCCGGCATCGTCTCGCGACAGTCCGAGCGTTGTCTGGGTGAGATCGTTGGTGCCAAACGAGAAGAATTCGCCCACCTCGGCTATCTCGCCCGCCATCAGCGCGGCGCGTGGCAGTTCGATCATTGTACCGACATAGTACGAAATTACCCGGCCCTTTTCAGCGAAAACCTGCGCCGCGGCGGCGTCGATCACCGTTTTGAGGATTTCCAGTTCGCGCCGGGTGGCTACCAGCGGGACCATGACTTCGGGGACTGGAGCCTCTCCGCCTGCCGCCGCGACATCGCAGGCAGCCTCAAAGATCGCGCGCGCCTGCATCTCGTAAATCTCGGGGAATGTGATTCCCAATCGGCAGCCGCGATGGCCGAGCATCGGATTGAATTCGAACAACTCGCCCGCCCGGCGCTTGAGGGTGGAAACACCCACGCCAATCGCTTCGGACAGGTCGTTGAATTCGGCATCCGAATGGGGCAGAAATTCGTGCAGCGGCGGATCGAGCAGGCGGATCGTCACCGGGAGACCGGCCATAATGTCAAAGATCGCATGAAAATCAGCGCGCTGTTCGGGCAGCAACCGCGCCAACGCCGCCCGCCGCCCGGCTTCATCTTCGGCCAAAATCATCTGGCGCACCGCGCTGATGCGCTTTTCATCGAAGAACATGTGCTCGGTTCGGCACAGGCCCACGCCCTCAGCACCGAACTGGCGCGCGACGCGGCAGTCCTCCGGCGTTTCAGCATTGGTGCGGACTTTCATCCGGCGATGCTTGTCAGCCCATTCCATCAGCGTGCCAAAGTGGCCGACGAGCTCGGGCTCGATCGTCGCCACTTTGCCCGCCATGATCTGCCCGGTGCTGCCATCAAGCGTGATGACATCGCCCTCGCTCAGCGCCCGCGCGCCGACCTTGAGCGTCCGCGCCGCCATGTCGATTGACACGCACGAAGCACCCGAAACGCAAGGCCGCCCCATGCCGCGCGCGACTACCGCCGCGTGGCTGGTCATGCCGCCGCGCGCGGTGAGAACGCCCTTGGCGGCGTGCATGCCGTGGATGTCTTCGGGGCTGGTTTCCACCCGCACAAGGATAACCGCCTCGCCCAGCGCCGCACGGCGTTCGGCGGTATCGGCATCGAGCACAATCGCGCCTGAAGCTGCGCCCGGGCTGGCGGGAAGCCCGGTGCCGAGCACATCGCGCGCCGCTTGCGGATCGAGCGTGGGGTGGAGCAACTGATCGAGCGCCATCGGGTCAATCCGGCGGATCGCGGTCGCCTCATCGATCAAGCCTTCGTCCACCATCTCCACCGCCATGCGCAGTGCGGCCTTGGCGGTGCGTTTGCCCGAGCGGGTCTGGAGCATCCACAGCTTGCCGCGCTCGACGGTGAATTCGATGTCCTGCATATCGCAGTAGTGCTTTTCGAGCAGGTCAAACACCGCCGCCAGCTCGGTGTAGGCGGCGGGCATTGCCTCTTCCATAGACAGCGGCTTAGCCCCGGCGCGCTCCCGTGCCTGCCTGGTCAGATACTGCGGGGTGCGGATGCCGGCGACCACGTCCTCGCCCTGGGCGTTGATCAGCCATTCGCCGTAATAGACGCGCTCGCCGGTGGCGGGATCGCGGGTGAAGGCGACGCCGGTGGCGCTGGTATCGCCCATATTGCCGAACACCATCGCCTGAACGTTGACCGCCGTGCCCCAGTTTCCGGCTATGTCATTGAGGCGGCGATAGACCTTGGCGCGGTCTGAATCCCAGCTATCGAAGACCGCGCGAATTGCGCCGGTCAATTGATGATGCACATCCTGGGGAAAAGGTATTCCGAGCGCCTTGGCGGCGATTTTTTTGTATTCTGAAACCAGTGCCTGCCAATGTTCAGACTGCATCTCGATATCTTCAAAAAAGCCATTGTCTTCCTTGATAATCTCAAGCGCATCTTCGAACAGGTGATGGTCGAGCCCGAGCACCACGTCTGAATACATCTGGATGAAGCGGCGGTACGAATCCCAGGCGAAGCGCGCGTCGCCCGATGCTGCCGCCAGCCCTTCAACCGTCGCGTCGTTGAGCCCAAGGTTGAGCACCGTGTCCATCATCCCCGGCATCGAGACCCGCGCGCCGGAACGCACGGAAACCAGCAGCGGATCGGCGGCATCGCCAAATTTTTTGCCTACTGCGCTTTCAATGTGTGTCAGTGCGGTGGCAATTTCGGCCTTCAGCGCGTCAGAAAACTCTACCCGATCACCCTGAGCCTGTCGAAGGGCGCCTTCAGCCAGATAGCGCACGCATTCCTCGGTGGTGATGGTAAACCCGGGAGGCACCGGCAGTCCGATCGAGGCCATCTCCGCAAGGTTAGCACCCTTGCCGCCGACAATGGTCTTGTCGCGGCTGCGCGGATCGTCACTGCTCGCGTTGGCACCAAAAGCGAATACGTATGCTGTCATGGAGATCAGCCATTCTTCGTCGAATCGTTGAAGCCAAAATGTCCGGGGACGAAGGGGCTTTAACCCTCGATGCGCGAGAAGTCAGCCACTTTGTGCACTGCAACAACAAAGCGGTCGAGCAGGCCGAGACGGGCTGCGCGTTTGGCAGGATCGGGGTCGTTAACGATGACCGATTCAAAGAACGCATCGATGGGACCGCGCAGGGTAGCGAGCGCCGCCATGGCACCCGCGAAGTCCTCGGCCTCGACCGCGGCGGCAGCCTTGGGGCCAGCCGCGGCAAGCGCATCGATCAGGGCTTTTTCGTCGGGTTCGGGCTGGTAGCCCTCCCCCTTGAGGGGGGGGGTTGGGTGGGGGTGGTCCGCCCCATCGGAGGTGGCAAACCCCTCCTTCTTGAGGATATTCGCCGCGCGCTTGTATCCGGCGAGCAGGTTGGTGCCTTCATCGGTCGCGACAAAAGCCTGAAGCGCATGGACGCGGGCGAGCAGGCGGACGAGATCGTCCTCCCCACCAAGCGCGAACACCGCGTCGATCAGGTCGTGGCGGACACCAGCTTCGCGTTGCTGGACTTTGAGGCGGTCGGCTAGGAATAAGACTAAAGCCAGTATGGGGCTATCTTCCATCCTGACCGGCGCATGGCTGGCCATAGCCTCGCTCAATGCGCGAGCAACGGACACTCTTAGCGCATTTGCCTGGATCAAACTGATCGCGCCAAGGGCGGCACGGCGCAGTGCAAAAGGGTCGCGAGAGCCAGTCGGTACCTCGCCAATGCGGAAAAACTGCGCCAACGTATCCAGCTTGTCCGCCAAACTCACCGCCACCGTCACCGGCGCGGTTGGCACATCATCGCCCTGCCCGACTGGCTTGTAGTGATCGGCAATGGCATCGGCCACGACATCAGGCAGCCCTTCAGCGCGGGCGTAGTAGCCGCCGATCAGGCCTTGCAGTTCGGGAAACTCGCCGACCATTTCGGTGACGAGATCGGCCTTGCACAGCCGCGCGGCCTGTTCGGCGAGGTTGGCGAGTTCGGCTTTTGCAAGCCCCTCTTCTTCAGGGGAGGGGTTGGGGTGGGGGCTGTCCGTTACGCGCGGCGTTGCGTCCAGCGGAGAGACCCCACCCCCGGCCCCTCCCCTGAAGAGGAGGGGGGAAGAAGTGACGATCCCCTCTTCAACCAGCCACCGCGCCAGTTTGGCGACCCGTTCAACTTTATCCGCAACCGTGCCCAGCTTCTCGTGGAAGGTAATCCGCGCCAGACCCTCGGCGTGCTGGGCCAGCGTCTTCTTGCGGTCCTGCTGCCAGAAGAACCGCGCATCGCTGAGCCGTGCGGCGAGGACTTTGCGGTTGCCGTCAACA
>JANLOZ010000126.1:0-8814 GCA_031366845.1 Novosphingobium sp.
GCCAGCCCCTTCATGTGGTCCTCAAACTGGCGCAGCGCATCTTCGGCCTGACTTTTAAGGCTGACCATGGCGAAAACGGTGATGGCAAAGCCCAGTTTCGCGCCATCGAGCTCGGCGTGGTAGCCTTTGATAACCCCCGCATCTTCGAGCCCGCGCACCCGGCGCAGGCACGGCGGCGCGGTCAGCCCGACGCGGCCGGCGAGCTCGACATTGGTGATCCGCCCTTCATCCTGGAGCTCGGAAAGCAGGCGCCGATCGATCTGATCAAGGTTTCCCATATCATAGCCTTTTGAAACGAATCTGTGCCGACTCGGAAATTAACCATGCCAATAGCAGCGCCCATGATAATTTTATTGTTTGGTTTGGCAATCGTCCCGCTTTGGGATGCACTTGTCCACAGCGCTTTTTCGCTTCCCCGGTCCTGCTAACACGCCGGTTAGCGTAAGGGGACCGCTCCTCTTTCGCCCTGCCGAGAGCGCCCGCAAACGCATGTATGTCGATGATCGCCTTGCCACTGTGCTGCGCGCCCGCGTGGGGGGATCTTTCGCGGCGGTTACGCAGTTTCGCCAGCTTGTCGATCTGCTTGGCACCCTGCCGAGCGAGGCGCGCGGCGAACAGGTAGACGCCGCATGGGCGCGGCTGGCGGAGGTTTCGGCAGAAATTCCGGTAGAGGACCGCGCGGCAGCCCTGCGCGAGCCCGGCCTGCGGCTGCGCTCATCGCGGCTGGTTGCGGAACTGGCGCGGACTGGTGCGCCAGTGGCTTCTGCGGCGCTGGGCGCAGCCAGGCTGACCGAAGCGCAGTGGCTCGATCTGGTTCCCGCGCTGCCGGTGCAAATTCGCGGGCTGGTCCGCCAGCGCACCGATCTTGGCCCCAAGGTCGAAGGCCTTCTCAGCCGCCTCGGCATCGCCCCGCGCGGTTTGCCGAGTGCCGGTGCGGTGACGCAGATTGCCGCAAATGATGTCAACGCGCCGCGCGAAGGTCGGCAAAACCTCGAATTGCCGCCAGCCGAAGGCATCGGTGCGATCGTCCGGCGGATCGAGGCCTATCGCAAGCGCAAGGCTGAAGCGGGTCTGGCCCTTGCTGATCAACCGCCAGCACCCGAAGCCGCAGCCTTGGCATCGGGCCCGGTCGATGCCTTCGCCTTCACATGCGATGAGCGCGGGCGGATCAACTGGGCGGAAGCCTGCGCTGCGCCCGCAACCATTGGCCTGCGCATTGGCACCCGCGATGCGGCGAGCGCGGTCGTGTCAGCGAGTGCAGTCGTCGAAGCATTCCGCCGCCGCCAGCCAATCCGGGGCGGGCGTGTTGGCGTCTGCGGAGCTCCGACCTTTGCCGGTGCCTGGCAACTCGATGCCAGCCCCATTTTCGATTCTTTGGGCCACTTCACTGGCTATCGCGGGCGCTTTCGCCGTCCCCCCTCGCAAGCGGCACAAGCGCGCGCCACACCTGACAGCAGCGCCGACCGGGTTCGCCAGATCCTCCACGAACTGCGCACGCCGGTTAATGCCATTCAGGGCTTTGCCGAGGTGATCCAGCAGCAACTGTTCGGTCCGACCCCGCACGAATACCGCGCGCACGCCGCCGCCATTGCCGGCGACGCCGCGCGAATGCTCGCAGGGTTTGAAGAGATGGACCGCCTCGCCCGTCTCAATTCGGGCGCGATGACACTCGATCCCGGCACCTGCGACATGGCGGCGGTCACCCAGACGCTGGTGGGCCAGCTCAACACCCACCTTGGCCAGCGCAGCAGCGGCTTTGATCTGGCGCTTGATCCCGGTGTGCTGCCGCTTGCCCTCGATGCTGCCGAGGCCGAGCGGCTGTGCTGGCGTCTGCTCGCCACGCTCGCAGGCGTTGCCGCGCCAGGTGAAAAGCTCAAAATTCGCCTGCGCCGCAAGCGTCAGATGATTCGCTTGGACGTAGAACTTCCGGGCGCGCTGTCGATCAAGGATGATCTGTTCCACGCCAGCCCGCCCCCCGCTGCCTCACCGCTCAGCGCGGGCATGTTCGGTGCCGGATTCGCGCTGCGGCTGGCAGCGGCGGAGGCGCGTTCGGCTGGCGGCTATCTGGTCCGCCGCGATGCCCGGATCAGACTTGAACTGCCCGAAGCGGCAGGCGGCTTGACCCAGCCCGCGCCAGACCATAACCAAAAGGAAGGGTTCACCGGGTAAGCGTTCCCCGCTGACGATTAGCGCCGAAGGGATTCGCGGGTTTTGGCCGGACGCCGCATTACTGACCAGCCGCGACAAGCGGACATGGTCCGGTTCCTGCCCGGGACCGGCCAGCGCTTCATACTAACCGTCGATACCGAGGAGGAGTTTGACTGGTCGCGGCCCTTGGCGCGCGAATCGTTCGGGCTCGATCACGTGCCACGCCTCGCCAAATTCCAGCAGTTTTGTGAAAACGAACGCGTGGTTCCGCTCTACCTGGTCGACTACCCGCTGGCGACGTCCGAACGTGCCGCCGAAATCCTGCGCGAACCGATAGCGGCCGGGCGCGCGGAAATCGGCGTTCAGTTGCACCCGTGGGTGAGCCCGCCATTCGAGGAAGATGTCAACGAGTTCAATAGCTTTGCCGGCAACCTTCCTTCTGCGCTTGAACGCGCCAAATTCACCGAGTTGCGCGACGTCATCGAAAAAAACTTCGGCGCATCGCCGAAGTCCTATCGCGCCGGACGTTATGGCGTCGGAGCGAACACCGTGCCGATCCTCAAGGACAACGGCATCGCCATCGATACCTCGGCGCGCAGCCGGTTTGATTATAGCGCAACCGGTGGGGCCAATTTCCGCGACCTGCCGGTGAGCCCATGGTGGGTCGATGAGGACCGCAAGCTGATGGAAATGCCGCTGACCACGGTATTCTGGGGACCGCTTCGCAAGCAGGGCCATTATATCTACCCGCGAATGTGGCGCATCCCGCGCCTGCGCGGCGCCCTCGCCCGCGCCGGGCTGCTCGAACGCATCCCGCTCACCCCCGAAGGCGTAACACTCAAGGAAGCGATCCGCGGCATCGACATTGCGGTCGACGATGGCCTGCCGATTTTGGTGTTTTCGTTCCACAGCCCGTCGCTGGCTTCGGGCTTCACCCCCTATGTGCGCAACGAGGCCGATCTGGATGCGTTCTATGACTGGTGGCGTTCAGTTTTCGCTCATCTCGCGCGCCGCAACGTGGCTTCAACAACAATCAAAGGCATAATGCAGTCAGTGGAGCTTGCCAGCGAGGCAAGTCCCGGCTAACGGGCCGCCATCGCGTGGCGACGGGGCCTGTAGCTCAGTTGGTTAGAGCTGGCCGCTCATAACGGCTAGGTCGCGGGTTCGAGTCCTGCCGGGCCCACCACCGCGATGTTGAAATACCCCGGTCGGGGAGTAGCGCAGCCTGGTAGCGCATCTGGTTTGGGACCAGAGGGTCGTAGGTTCGAATCCTATCTCCCCGACCATTATATCGGTGACTTGTAAGCCACTGAAATAACTCACAAAAATAGACCATTTTTGACCTGTGCAGGAACTGTGTAGATTTTTTTGGGTTAGCCTCAGATGGCGGACGCGCTTCGTGAGCAGACCGGGTAGCATCTCGATTTCTCTTCAATGGCGGGCGTTATGCGCTGTGCATATCGGCTCGAGTACTCTCGCCGCCTGCGGACTGCCTTCCTTCGCGGGCCGGGTCCATGAATCGCTGACTGGCAGTCCGGAAACCGATCGTTGCAAGTTCGACCCGCCGAATCCTTCAACCGTGAGCTCGCGGTAACGGAATGTCGCGCAGTCGATCTGCACCATCTTTCTCACGGAGCGCACCGTGTACTCGTCTTCGACGCGGGGTCGGTAAAGCTCTGCCCGAATGATCGCGAGCAAGTTACCGTTGGCAAGCATCTGAACACTCGCCGGTTTGTAAAGGTATACCCTGTCAGCATCGAAGCCTGTCTGCGCATACTCCCCTTTGACAACGTAGCGCTCCGCCCAAGCCTTCAACTGATCGTCGGACGGCAAGTTAGGCGGATCGACCGCTTGCCCACCAATGGACTGAGCCTGCCCTGCCGATTCCGACGATACTTCTGCCGAGGTGGCTGTGGCACTGATCAAGAGGGTTCCAAGTATAAGGGTCGCTCTCACAGTCTTCTCTCCCATAGATTTGCGCCATAAGGCGCGCGGTATTCAAACTCTGACGCCCGTGGCGTAAACACAAGCCGGTTACACTTCAAAGGTCGCCGCGAGGCATGTCACTTGTCGAACCGCACTGAGATGTGCAGCGACCGTTCAGGGAGTGGTCTTGAGAAAGCCCAGCTCATCGCGATGAATTTCTTCGAACTTCACGGGAAGTTTGATGGGATCGCACGAAGGCCGACCAATTTCCTTGTCTATTTCCCCGCAATCACACCCGGCTCATTCGCCACCACGCCGAGCACGACCGCCCAGGCGTCGACGTTCTGCTGGAGCACCGCCGGATCGACTTTGTCGAGTGTGTCATCGGGCGTGTGGTGCAGGTCAAAGTAGTGGGTGCCATCTTGCGACAGATCGATCACCGCCAGCTTTTGCAGTCTGGCAATCGGTTCCATGTCGGAGCCGCCGCCGGGCTCACCCGTGTTCAGGACAACGCCCAGCGGGTTCAATGCGGCCACGATGCGCGCTTTTAGCGCCTCGTTGGCGCTGCCGAGCCCGAGCTTCACGTTCCACACCCGGTCGGCTCCGAAATCGCTCTCCATCGCCAGCGCGTGCGGCTGATTGGCGTGGCGTTTGGCGAAATCCTCGCCGCCGAAGCCGCCGATTTCTTCGCTCCCCGCCCACAGAATGCGGATTGTGCGCAGCGCTGGCCCGGCCTTGAGCGCGGCGGCGGTGACAATCGCGCAGCCCGCGCCGTTATCAATCGCGCCGGTGCCAAGATCCCACGAATCGAGATGGCAGGCTACGAGAATGGCGGGAAGTGAGGAATCGCGCCCCACCACTTCGCCCACGACATTGCCCGATGGCAGCCCCTCCTGCGTGTGGCCAGACAGCGTCAGCGCCAGCCGCATTGGCTTGCCGCCAGCCGCAACGCGGGCGATCAGATCGGCGTCCGGATTGGATATCGCGCCCGCCGGGATCGCGGTGACGCCAGCGGGCCAGTTGGTCACCCCGGTGTGCGGGTTGCGGTGATTATCGGTGCCGATCGAGCGGATAACGATTCCCGCCGCACCCTTTTTCGCGGCGATCGCCGGGCCCTTGCGGCGAACATCGCCATAGGGGCCATAGCCCGAGCCATCCTGATTGGCCTTCATTGCGTGATCGACATAGGCGATCTTACCCTTGAGCGAGCCTTCAGGTGCCGCCTCCAGCGCGGCGAGCGAGGCGAAATAAACCACATCGCCGCTGATCCCGGCCTCGCTGGTTGACCCACTGTAGCCGAGCGCCGTGATCGCCAGCGGCTGGTCATAGGGGGCGGTCAAATGCGCCTTGTCAGTCCCGCGCACATAGCCCTTGATCGGGAAAGTCTCGATGGCAACGTTGGCGAGGCCAAGCGCCTTCATCCGCGCCGCCGCCCATTCGCGCGCGGCGGCTTCGCGCGGCGAGCCAGCCAACCGCGGGCCGACTTCTGTGGTGAGATCGGCGAGGATTTCCCAGGCGGTGCCGCTGGCCTTGGGTTCGGCACTGACCGGTCTGGCGAATGTGAAGGTTGCAAGCAGGCTTGCGGCGAACAGGGTGCGATTTGATTTCATCGGTAACTGCTAGCCGGAGCCTGCGCGCTTGCCAATCCTGCTGATTTCAAACTTCCCAGGGTGAAACCCTGCGCATCGCCGCAATCGTGCGCGAAAGCATTTCGCCCAGCGGCAGCGCAAGCAAGGCATCGTTGAAAACTTCGGCTGAAAGCGCACGTTTCACGCCATGCGCGGCGAAAAAGGCCAGCAGGTCTGCCTCCCGGCCTTGCCCCTCCCCCGGCAGCAAACGGTGATGCATGGTTTCGTCAAACAAGCTGCACTGCCCGGGCGCGCCAGTATCGCTGACTTGCAGCGCGAACAGCCGGTCAGGCGCTACAGCGGCGATCTGCTCGATCGTGCCGTGGCTGCGGGTAAAGTGCCAGGTATCGAACAGGATGCCGCCGTTGCCGTGAGCCGCCGCTTCGACGATCCGCGCCGCAGCGGGCAGATCGGGGATCGAGCCGATCGGGGTGAATTCGAGCGACACTTTCAGGCCTTGCTTTTGGGCACCATCACTCAGCGCGGCAAATCCATCGACCTTCGCCGCCTCGCCCGGATCATGGCCAAAAATCTCCACCGCATTCACCATCGGCGCGCCAATCGCAGCGGCGGCATCAAAGAATTCGGCGGGATCTTTTGCCGCCAACAGGCCCGGCGGAACCGGCGCACCGGGCAGCCAGCAGATCAGCCCATCAAGCCATTCGATCGCCAGCCCATTGTCCGCCACCAGCGCGCGGATATCGGCATCGCTCAGCCCCGCTTCGCGCGCCGCGCGATAGGCATCGATGCTCAGCGCGAACCCCGCAAACCCGGCCCTCGCCAGTGCCGGAAGCGCCTTACGCAGGGGAACCCCGCGCATTTGCCCAAGGCTGATCGTGTAGTCCCCCGCCCCCAGCATGCGCTCCGCTCCCTTTTCCCGCGCTCGATGCACGATGCGGCCCGCGCCAGCAACTGCTGGCGACCAATTGCGACGCTTTGCGGCAAGGCACGCGTTCGGTTGAAGTTCAGCTTTGAGTGAGCAAAAGTGATGCGGAGGACCAGCACAGATGGCAAAGAAACAGCCAAATCCCCAAGCCGGATTGTACAAGCCGATGCGCGATAGAGATATTGATGCTGTCGCTGCGCGCATGCTCGAGGGGCTGGTCAAGGTTTAGCCGCGCTGGCACAAGAGCGCGCATGCTGCATTCGCTTTCGAAAACCCAGGCCTGGCTGCTGATCGCACTGGTAGCGCTCGCCTGCATCTGGGCGGCGCGGCTGGTGCCACGCGATACCCCCGCCGCTGTCCATGCGAACGGCTATTCAGACGTCCAGCTATACCACGATATTGTTGACAAGATGCGCGGCGGCACCGGCTACTATCGGGCCGCGACCAGCCTCCAGCGCGCGCATGGCTTTCCCACCAGCCCGTTTGTGACTGTGCGCCTGCCGACGCTTGCGGTAATGGCCGCGACCTTCGGCTGGGCGGCGCTTCAGGCGGTGCTGGCGGTGCTGCTCGGGCTCGGCGCAGTGCTTTGGTATCGCGAGACAAAACCCAGCGCAACGCCGATCGAAGCAGCCGCAGTCGCATTGGCGCTGATCGCAGGCGGCGCAATGGTCAGCCAGCGCGATCTGGCGGCGGTGCACGAATTGTGGGCGGGAACATTGCTGGCGCTTGCGATGGCCCTGCGCAGCGGCAAGCGCTGGCCGCTCGCGCTCGCCGCCGCCGCCCTTGCCCTCGCGATCCGCGAGATGGCGCTGCCCTTCGTGCTCCTCGCCTGCGCCTTTGCCGTGTTTGAGCGCCGCCGGAATGAGGCAATTGGCTGGGCGGCGCTGGTGGTGCTGTTCGGCCTCGGCATGGCCCTCCACGCCCACGCCGTCCATGCGGCGGCGCTCCCCACCGATCTTGCCTCAGAAGGCTGGCACGAACACCGCGGCCCATCGGCAGTTTTGTTCGATCTGGTTGACGTCTCGCTCCTCAACCGCCTGATAAATCCGGTAGCCTATCCGCTCACCCTTCTGGCCTTGCTCGGCTGGAGCGCCGCTCCGCTGCGGCAGGCTCGCTTTGCGCTGGTCTATTTCGCGGGCTACGCGCTGATGCTGGCAGTGTTCGCGAGGGCGCAAAACTTTTATTGGGCGAGCGTGCTGCTGCCGGTGTGGTTTGTGGGCTTCGCGTTTTTGCCGAGGGGGTTGAAAGCGCTGTTCAAAGCTGCACAGGGTTAGGACAAACAGAATGCCCCGCTGCCGATGCACTGCATCAACGTGCCTTTGGCGCATGTTGCTGCGGTGCATTGGCAGCGGGGCATTCTCACCCGCTTGCCCCGCCCCGTCCTCCCCTGTAGAGGCCGCGCCAACTCAACCAACACGCGAATTTCGAAGGACCTCAGATGGCCGCGCAATATGCCTATGTCATGAAGGGCATGACCAAGACTTTCCCCGGTGCGCCAAAGCCGGTGCTGAAAGACATCAGCCTGCAATTCTACCAGGGTGCCAAGATCGGCATCGTCGGGCCGAACGGCGCTGGCAAATCCACGCTTATCAAGATCATGGCGGGGATAGACAGCGATTACACCGGCGAGGCCTGGGCAGGCGAGAACATCACCGTCGGTTATCTTGAGCAGGAACCGCAGCTCGATAATTCGAAGACCGTGCTCGAAAACGTCAAGGATGGCGCGCGCGAAACAGCTGATCTGGTGGACCGATTCAACGAGATTTCGAACCTCATGGCCGATCCGCCCGCGGACGCGGATTTCGATGCCCTGATGGATGAAATGGGCACGCTCCAGGAAAAGATTGATGTGGTCGATGGCTGGACGCTAGACAACCAGCTCGAGATCGCCATGGAGGCGCTGCGCTGCCCTCCGGGTGACTGGGCGGTGGACAATCTTTCGGGCGGTGAAAAGCGCCGCATCGCGCTCACCCGGCTGCTGATCCAGAAGCCTTCGATCCTGCTGCTCGATGAACCGACCAACCACCTCGACGCGGAATCGGTGCTGTGGCTGGAAACCCACCTCAAGGAATATGCCGGTGCGGTGCTGATGATCACCCACGATCGCTATTTCCTCGATAACGTGGTCGGCTGGATCCTCGAACTCGATCGCGGAAAATATTTCCCCTATGAAGGCAACTATTCGACCTATCTTGAAAGCAAGTCCAAGCGGCTCGATCAGGAAGA
>JANLOZ010000161.1:0-1649 GCA_031366845.1 Novosphingobium sp.
AAAATCCACACCATCGCCGCGCCGCCGGGGGATACCTGCGGGTCTGACAGATGCCCGCGCAAGGCCAGACTGCGCTTCGATCCCTGCGGCGTCGCCACCATGCGGAACGGCGCGCCGGTTTTCTGCGTGCGCAACACCGCAGCGTTGAGCGCAGCGAGCTGATCGGGCGGAAACCCGCGATCATCCTGCGAAAGCTCGGTGAGAAACTGCGGCACAGCATCAAGCCCGAGCCAGCCCGCGAGCTTTGGCGCGGCCTCAATCCGGCCATCGGTACGCACCAGAAGCGGTAGCGCGGGCGAATCCTCGACCATCTTGGCCATCCGCCGCGAAGCGCGCTGGCTGGCTTCGGCGCGGCGCACCTTGCCGCGTGCAGAAAGCATCGCCCAACCCGCCAGCACGGCCCAGCCGCCGAGCAGCAGCCCGATCAGAACAAGCGCGGTCTGGTTGAGAGGCATCGTGCCATCGCTATGCGTCTGGCGCGCGGATTACAATGGGGGGTGGCGCACGTGAGGTGTGACTACTTGTAGTCACACCTTGAAAGTGATATGGTTTGTCGCAAGGAGTATCTTCAATGGAAATGTCTGTTCGCGAAGCCAAGGCCAACCTTTCTGCCGCGATTGCTGCGGCCGAGCGCGGTGAAGCGGTGACGATCACCAAATATGGCAAGGCTGTCGTGGATATGATCCCCGCACAGCCCAAAAAATCAAAGCTTAATTTTGCTGCCGGGGACGCCTTTTTGAAACGTCGTGGACTTGACAATGTCGAGGTCATGCTGCCGGATTATTTTGACGATCCAGCCTATAGCCGCAAGGTGTTAGGACTGGAGGTTTGAGACTGCTACTCGATTCCCATTACTGCTTCTGGCTGGCGATGAAGCGCGACGCGTTAAGACCAACCGAGCTAGGGGTAATAATCGATCCTGAAAATGAAATTGCATTTCCCAGTGTTGCAATCTGGGAGCTGCAAATCAAATGGGAAAAACGTTTCGTTTCAGGAGTTCGTAAAGGCGAAGCAAATCCCGAAGATGTTTTGGATTACCTGCGCGAGGTTGAGATTCCGTCTGTCGACCTTACCTGCGAACTTGCGGTGGCATCGCTGCGCGAACCAATAATTCACCGTGACCCCTTTGACGCGCTACTACTTACGATCGCCCAGGAAACCGGTCGCAAATTGCTGACCCGCGACGAAAAACTGCGCGGTCACCCGCTGGCCTATCACGTCGATTAGCCCGCCACTCCCGCCGCATTGACCACGCCAGTTGCGCTCGAAGCCGAGCCGGGCGTGCTGCTTCTCTGAAACACAGGCATAATCGCAATAAATAGGGACAGTCCCTTTTTATTAATAGGGACAGTCCCTATTTAATTCCTGGTCGCGGCCAAACATGACCCCTAATCAAAACAAAAAGGGCGGAGCCTCAGCCCCGCCCTTCCCCAATATCCTTCGATCAGCGCTCAATACCGGTAATGGTCCGCCTTGAACGGCCCCGCCACCGGCACGCCGATATAGTCTGCCTGCCGCTTGCTCAGCGTTGTCAGCTTCACGCCCAGCTTTTCCAGATGCAGCGCCGCGACCTTTTCGTCGAGGTGCTTGGGCAGGACGTACACGTCGTTGCCGTACTGGTCATTGCGGGTCCACAGTTCGATCTGCGC
>JANLOZ010000187.1:0-10487 GCA_031366845.1 Novosphingobium sp.
AGGAAAACGAAGTCAGTCATCGGCCTGTTCGCCCAGATCACGCACCACTTTTGGATCGGCGAGGAGCGCATCGATCTTGCTCGCGACATCGAAGCTTTCGTCCGGCAAGAACCTGATTTTAGCCGCATATCTGAGTTTGAGCTTGCCCGCGACCGCCTTCTGGAAAAACGCCGTATGGGTGCGCAGCGCCTTAAGCACCACCTCCTCATCCGCGCCGAGCAGCGGCTTCACATAGACCCCCGCATGGCGCAAATCGGGCGACATCCGCACTTCTGTGACCGAAATCGTGTGCGAAGACAGCACATCATCATGCACCTCCTGCCGCGTCAGCAATTCCGAAAGGACATGGCGCACCTGCTCTCCCACCTTGAGCAGGCGGACTGATCGGGTTTCAGGCGTGGCAGCGGGTTTGGCCATCAGTTTATCGGAATGATGTCGTCCAGATCAATGGACAAGGCTTCAGCCAGCAAACGCCAGTTCCGCGAATTGGTATCGCGTTTGCCAGTCTCGAGACCTGAAATAGTCATCTTGGACAATCCTATTTTCTCGCCAAGCGCCTGTTGTGAAAGGCCCCTGTATTGCCGCCAAACCCGCAGTGGAGATTCATCATTGACCAATCGTTCAACCACTTCAAACGGCACATACTCCTCACCATCTTTGGCGCGTTGCTCGGCTAGAATTGCTGCCTGAATATCGGAATTTTCCTCAGCCATTTCAGTAAGGTGCTGAAATTCGCCTTCTGGCAGGACGGCCATTCTTTGGCCAGCAATTTCCAGAATTTGCACGTTCATTTCTTCACCTCGTAAACAGAACCTCGCGTCGCAATTTCGCGAATCAGCAATTCATCATCGTTGCGTAGAAAGATAACCCGCCAGTCCTGCACCCGCATTCGGCACTCCTCACGCCCCCGAAGTTGGGTAACATTGTTCCCAAGCGCTTCCTGATCGCTTGCAAGTAGTGCGATTTTCTCAAGGATCAACTTGCGCTTGTTAGACCGCAACAACGCCTGACGGGCTGACTTTGAAAAGCTGATCCTCACGCAAATCTGAATAGCAGAACTTCGCGGATACAGCAAGGCGTGTAAGCAAATTGCTTACACTCCCATCTTGTCCAGGATGCGCTGGAGCGAACGCAGGTTACGCGCTGTGCTGTGGCAAGCCAATCGTCGCTCGATGAAAGCGTTGGACAGCTTGCTGTTCCCGGCACCGCCAACATAATCGACAAACAGCGCGCGGTCACCCAGTGCGATGCGCTCCGGCCCGCGTGTCGCGTGATCCTCCACCAGCTTGTCAAACGCTGCCCCGTCGGGATGGCCGCTGAGGAACAGCGTGTGCACCAGATTTTCCGCGCCATCCGCGCCAAAGGGATTTCCCGAAATAGCCAAGGCCACCTCATCGCGGCTGCGCACCGCGACAAAGCTGGCGATGTCAAAGCGTTCGTCCATCATGTGGGCAAACAGCTCTTCCAGCCCGTCTGTCGGCCGATCCTCGAAGTCGAACAGCAGATTGCCGCTGGCGACCACGGTTTCGACGTTCTCCAGGCCCTCGCGCTCGCAAGCATGGCGCAGGTCCGCCATCACCACGCGGTTGGTCCCGCCCAGATTGAGACTACCAAAGAAGGCGACGTAGCGGGGCATCTTGATAAATTCACATTTCAGTGCTAACTATCCAATGTCACTACGACAAAGGTGTTCAATATCACCTTCCTTGGGCTCGGATGTTGTAGCATCCGGGCCCAAATCGTATCAGAGGCTGGCGTTGTAGCACCAGCCTCCTTACCGGCTACTTGCGACCTAGCTCAATGAGCTTGATTACCAGTCCGACAAAGGCAACCAATAAAGTTGCCACGCCGAGAACCAGAGTCACTACGTCATTTGGGTTCAATTCAATCACCTCCCTTCCCGCCGCATGGTGCGGCGAGCCGGGAAGATCATTGGATCGATGTAGCTAAGTCGTTGTCAAATCACAAAAGTTGCTATTCAAACTCGCCATACGCCGCCCTATCTGCCCTTGTCGGGAAGGATGGCATCAATATCGGCGCGCAACACCTCAGCAAGCTTTACCCAAAGTTGTGGCTTACCCAGAGACCTGCCAGTTTCAATTTGCGAGAGAAAGCTCTTCGGCTTCCCAACCGCAGCCCCAAGTTCCTCCAGAGTCAGACCACGATACTTCCGCCACGCACGAAGGCGACTCTCGCCATCCTTTGGCACCGGAGCGGGGCCGATGGATGGAATGGGGTCGAGGAAGCTATCTGCAACAATGCGAGCAGCCTTCGCAAGGCCTTCATACTCTGAAAGTGGCAGCAAAACGAATTGATCGTTTCCAACATTTATAAGCTGTGCTGCCATCCGACCAAGCCCATCCTTTACCCTCAAAGCGTTCGTTCGCGCATCTCCACTTCGAACGTCTCGAGCACATCGCCCGGCTTGATGTCGTTTGTCCCCTCAAGCACAACGCCGCATTCTAGGCCCGTGCGCACTTCCGCCACGTCTTCCTTGAATCGGCGCAGCGATTGGACGGTGGTTTTGCTGACGATAACATCGTCGCGGGTGATGCGGGCGAAGATGCCCTTCTTGATGTAGCCATCGGTGACCAGCAGCCCGGCCGCCTTGTCCTTCTTGCCGGCGGGGAACACTTCCTTGATCTCGGCGCGGCCGACAACGTGTTCGAGCCGCTCTGGCCCCCACTGGCCGATCATCTCCTTGGTGATGTCTTCGGTGAGGTGATAGATCACGTCGAAATACTTCATCCGCACCTTCTGGCGTTCAAGCATTTCGCGCGCCTTGGCGTTGGGACGCACGTTAAAGCCGACGATTGGCGCGCCCGATGCCTGGGCGAGCATGACATCGCTTTCGGTGATCGCGCCAACGCCAGAACTCAGCACGCGGACCTTGATATCGTCGTTCGACAGGCGGTTGAGCGCCGAGACAATCGCCTCGGTCGATCCTTGCACGTCGGCCTTCACCACCAGCGGGTATTCGATGACCGCCTTCTTGTCGGCGAGCGCAGAGAACATGTTCTCAAGGCTGACCGGGGCGGTTGTCGTACGCTTGGTTGTTGCCTGTTCCTGACGGTATGCGGCGACTTCACGCGCGCGCGCTTCGCTTTCCACCACGGTGAGCGTATCGCCCGCCATCGGCACACCGCCAAGCCCGAGCACTTCCACCGGGAGCGATGGCGGTGCTTCCTTGATCTGGCGTCCCTTGTCATCAAGCATGGCGCGAACGCGGCCGGAATGGGTGCCGACCACAAGAATATCGCCGACTTTCAGCGTTCCCCGGTTGATCAGCACGGTCGCCAGCGGCCCCTTGCCCTTGTCGAGCTTGGCCTCAACCACGGTCGCCTCAGCCGCGCGGTCAGGATTGGCCTTGAGTTCGAGCAGTTCGGCCTGCAGCAGGATCTTCTCGATCAGATCATCGAGCCCCGCGCCGGTCTTGGCCGAAACTTCCACATCCTGAACATCGCCCGACATGGCCTCGACGACCACCTCGTGCTCAAGCAGACGCTCGCGAATCTTTTGCGGATTGTACTCCGGCTTGTCGCTCTTGGTGATCGCGACGATCATCGGAACGCCGGCCGCCTTGGTGTGATTGATCGCCTCGATCGTCTGCGGCATGATGCCGTCATCACCGGCGGTGACCAGCACGACAATATCGGTGACATTGGCCCCGCGCATCCGCATTTCCGAAAAAGCCTCGTGGCCCGGCGTATCGAGGAAGGTGACGAGATCGCCACCCTTGGTCTTGATCTGATAAGCGCCGATATGCTGCGTGATGCCGCCCGCCTCGCCGCGAACCACATCGGTGCCGCGCAGGGCATCGAGCAGGCTGGTCTTGCCGTGATCGACATGCCCCATAATCGTCACCACCGGCGGACGCGGCTTTTGCGAGCCTTCATCGTCAACGTCCATAGCGTGGTCGATATCGACGTCGCTTTCGGAAACCCGCTGAATGTTGTGGCCGAATTCTTCAACCAGCAGTTCGGCGGTATCCTGATCGATGGTATCGCCCATGGCGACAGGCATGCCCATCTTGAACAGCGCCTTGATCAGGTCATTGCCCTTTTCGGCCATGCGGTTGGCCAGTTCCTGCACGGTGATCTCTTCGGGCACGATAACATCGCGAACCTGCTTGTCGCGCTGCTGCGAATGACCGGCGAAGTGCGCACGCTTTTCCTTTTCGCGCGCACGCTTGAGCGCGGCGAGGCTGCGGGCGCGGGCGCCTTCGTCTTCGTTGAGCGCCTTGCTGACAGTCAGCTTGCCTGATTGTCGGCGGCTGTCGACGCCCGATTTGTCGCGCGGATGGACGATCTTCTTGGGCGCAGTTTCAGGGCGCTTTGGCGCAGCAACAGGGGTGAAGCGGCGCGGCGCGGTTGCGCCGGAGCGGGGTGCTTCGTCAGTGGCTTCTTCGGCTTTGTCGGCCTGCACTTCAGGTTCGGCGGCAGCATCCGCAACCGGAACGGGAGCGGGCACAGGCGCTGCTTCCACGGCCTTGGCTACGGGAGTATCACCGCCGCCTTCAGCACGGCGGCGTTCTTCCTCAAGCGCGCGCTGGCGCTCGTCGATTTCGCGTTGGCCGGCCCCAGCAAGCGAAGCCATCCGTGCCTCTTCGGCCTCACGCAGCAGGCGCGCCTGAATTTCCTGCCGGGTTTCGTTCGAAACCGGTGCAGGTCTGGGCGCGACCGGCGCGGGCGCGGCGACCACGGGCTCAGGCACGGGCGGCGGCGCGACTGGTGGCGCTTCACCCGGCTTGCCGATCAGCTTGCGGCGCTTCACCTCGACCACCACCTTGTTGGTGCGGCCGTGGCTGAAGGTCTGCTTGACCTCGCCCGACTGGACCGGGAGCTTCAGCCCCAAAGGCTTGCGGCCCAAAGTCGGCTTGTTATCGGTATCGCTCATGGCTTAGATCAGTCCTTCAGGTTCTGTAAGTGCCGATGCAGGGCGTCCGGCAAATGCCGTCCGCTCGCTCGATGGGTTTACCGCAGGGTTATTGCGGCCAATAAAATGGAGCAGGCGTGCGAGCAAAGAGGAGAGCCTCTCCGCTGCTGCCTTGTCAGTAAGCGCCAGGTGGACGACGTTCTCGCGGCCCAATGCCACAGACAGGGCGGCGCGGTCCAGTGGCAAGCGCAGGCCGGCCTTGCCGCTGCCTTCTGCCTCTTCACCGACGCGCCAGGCTTGATCGAGCTTGCGCGCGCCGTCGTCGCTGGCATCGGCGGCATGGGCGAGCCAGGCCACCCGCCCGCCGCGCGCCTTTTCGGCGATGCGGTCAGAGCCCATCAGCAGCTTGCCCGCGCGCAGTTCAAGCCCCAGCCGGTCGGTCAGGTTGCGCATCATGGCGGCTTCGATGCGGTCTGGCAGGTCAGCCGGAATGGTCAGCGCCGCGCCCTTGAACGCCCGCGCCAGTGCGCCCTTGAGCTTGCCCTTGGCAATTGCCACTTCCAGTTCAGCACGCGACACGCCGATCCACGCCCCCCGACCCGGCGCGCGCGCGAGTACATCGGGAAGCACGTCGCCATCGGGCGAGATCGCCAGACGCAACAAAGCATCACGCGGGGCATGTTCTCCGGAGAGGATACACTTCCTCTCCGGCCCGTCAGCGGCGATGTCGGAACTTACGCGCTCATTGAGAGGAATCCGCATTGGCGGCCTCCTCAGTTGCCGGCCCGGACGAATCTTCGTCTTCGAACCAGTGCGCCCGCGCGGCCATGATGATCTCGTTGCCCTGCTCTTCGTTCAGACTATATTCGCCCAGAACACCGCCCTTGTCTTCCTCGCGGACCGGGCGGCGCGGCGCAGCACCATCCCGGCGGCGCTGTTCGACCCGCTTCTTGGCGATCAGCTCATCGGTGGCGAGATCGGCAAGATCATCGAGCGTCTTGATCCCAGCCTTGCCGAGCGTGACCAGCATCGCCTCGTTGAGATGCGGCATTTCCGCCAGCGCATCCTCAACCCCAAGCGCCCGGCGCGTCTCGCGGCTGGCCGCTTCGCGCCGATCAAGCGCTTCCTGCGCGCGGCTTTGCAGCTCTTCGCCCAGTTCCTCGTCGAAGCCATCGATGGCAGCAATTTCGGACAGGTCGATATAGGCGACTTCCTCAAGCTCGGTGAAGCCTTCGGCGACGAGCAGCTGCGAAAGCGTTTCATCGACGTCGAGCTCTTCCTCGAACATCTTTGAACGTTCGGCGAATTCGCGCTGGCGCTTCTCGCTCGATTCGGCCTCGGTCAGGATGTCGATGGCGCAGTTGGTAAGCTGCGAAGCCAGCCGCACGTTCTGGCCGCGACGGCCAATCGCGAGACTGAGCTGGTCATCAGGAACCACGACTTCGATCCGCGCTTCTTCCTCGTCAATCACCACGCGGCTCACCGTAGCGGGCTGCAGCGCATTGACGATGAAGGTAGCGGTATCTTCGCTCCACGGAATGATGTCGACCTTTTCGCCCTGCATTTCCTGGACGACGGCTTGAACACGGCTGCCCTTCATGCCAACGCAGGCGCCGACCGGATCGATCGAACTGTCACGGCTGATAACGCCGATCTTGGCGCGGCTGCCGGGATCGCGCGCGGCGGCCATGATGGTGATGATGCCGTCATAGATTTCGGGCACTTCCTGCGCGAACAGCTTCTTCATGAAATCGGGATGCGCGCGCGAAAGGAAAATCTGTGGTCCGCGGTTGTTGCGTTCCACCTTCATGATCAGCGCGCGGACGCGCTCACCGACGCGGGCCATTTCGCGCGGGATCTGCTGTTCGCGGCGAATCACGCCCTCGGCGCGGCCAAGGTTGACGATGACGTGGCCAAATTCGACCGACTTGATCACGCCGGTGATAACCTCGCCCGCGCGGTCCTTGAATTCCTCAAACTGGCGCTCACGCTCGGCATCGCGGACCTTCTGGAAAATCACCTGCTTGGCGGACTGGGCATCGATGCGCCCCAGATCAACCGGCGGCAACGGATCGACGATGAAGTCCCCCAGCTTGGCCTGGTCATCGAGCTTCTTCGCGGCGGTCAGATCAACTTGCTTGAAGTAATCTTCAACTTCCTCAACCACTTCGACCACACGCCACAGCCGCAGATCGCCGGTGCGCGGATCGAGTTTGGCGCGGATATCGTTCTCCGCACCATAGCGGTTGCGCGCTGATTTCTGGATCGCCTCTTCCATTGCCTCGATGACGATCGACTTGTCGATCATCTTCTCGGTGGCAACGGCGGTGGCAATCGCTAGCAGTTCTGCACGGTTGGCGGAAATCGCACTGGCCATGGGATCAATCTTCCTGTTCTTCGAGTAGTTCGTCAGCGCCACCAAACACTTCTTCTTCGGACCCAGAAGTGTCGAGCGGGCGAGTGGCGGCAATCAGCCGGTCGGTCAAGACCAGTTTGGCGGAATAGATATCGGATAGGGGAAACGAAACCGAACCTGATTTGCGGTCGTCAAGGCTGACAATGTCATCCTTGATGCCGACAAGATCGCCCTGAACGGTCTTGCGATTGCCATCAACCGGGCTCAACAACATAACCCGCACCTCGTGCCCCGCCCAATTGGCGAAGTCCTTCGGGCGGGTCAGCGGGCGGTCAATGCCGGGTGAGCTGACTTCGAGGCGGTAAGCGCCGGGGATCAGAACCTCACCTGCGGCTTCGAGTTCATCGATCCGGTCAGACACCCGGCGCGAAAGCGCAGCGCAATCGTCGATGATCAGCTGGCCGGTTTCGGGCCGTTCAGCCATGATCTGCAAGGCCGGTTCATCACCGTCCCCCGCTTCGCTCTTGCCGAAAATCTTCACGCGCACGAGATCAAAGCCGAGGGCCCTGGCCTCCGGCTCGATGACTTCAGTAAGACGCGCAATATCTGCCATGCAAACTCCGTTGCCCGAACTTGATGACAAAGGAGTTTCGCGCCGGCCCCTTTCGGCGCCAGCCCAAACCTTGCTTCACAATGTCGGGATGGCGGCGATGTAGGCGCGTTGCACGGCGATTGCAAGCGCGGTAATTGCAAGCGCGGTGAAAGATTGAGTGGTGGGTCAGATTGAATGGCAAGCTTTGGAGGAGCGTATTTGTCTGGTATACTGGCAAACTCTTCCTCATTATTTTGATAAGTCAGACTTTCGGGGGAGTTGAGGACAAACTTCTGCCAAATGTCGAGAATGGCGGCGGAGTCCTGCGGAAATTTTGCGAGCCGAATGTTCGTCATTAGCGTCGCAGATGCAAAACCTTTGTGGCAGCAATTATACCTGTCTGCGCTTCCACGCTATGTCGCAAATCTTAGCTAACCGCCCGTCAGCATAGTATGATGTCGATGTAATCCGGATCGGCTGCCGCTATTTTTAGGATGATGTTATCCCGCGTTACGAGGGCGAGCTTGCGCACTCGAGTTGTGGCCATGAGGAAACAATCACCTGGGTCTTTATGTCCTGTTGCGACAACCACTTGCGCAGCCTCACAGGATATACGCTGTTTGATCGGGATTACTTTTGCTTCTGTGACTGCCACTGCCGCGCGAAACCATCGCGCTGGGGATTCTTCACCCAGATGCGGGCGACCGGCGACGCGGTTCTTTTGTGTGGCCACCGACAATTCCCAAGAAGTGATCGGTGAAACGAAGAGCGTGCCCGCTGCCTGATTCACGCCGATAGCAACCAGTGCCTCCTCGGTGAGCACATCCTCCCCGCTCACGAGCCAAAAGAGCGCATGAGTGTCGAGCAGAATACCAGACAAAATTAACGCTTGGCGGTGCTAATGTGGGTACTGCCGCATTTCGAATGCGACTTGCTTGAGTGGCTGTTCTTCGGAGTCCACTTCCCGCCGGGGCTCGGTACAGATATCGGCTTGGTGAGATCAACCTTTTTGCTGATCGTCATCATACCCTTTAGCGCTCCCGCACCTTTGACGGTCACAAACTGTCCAGACTTTGAATCCCGAACAGTTGTGATTGTCGTGTTGGAAGCAGATTTTGACATAGATTTCTCTTAGCGAAGAAAGCAATTTTCGTCCAGCCCTCATTGCTGGCTTTATCAAGTTCAGGCCTAAGCACGAACAATCGGCACGGAGAACCGCCGGGCTCCGAGTCAATTTTGCTCCCAGCCTTCAGACGTGAACAAAGGACCGCTTTTGACGACTGACGTTCCTCGCCGGAACGGCGGGAAACTTGGCAGTAGCGGGTATTCATACTGACCCACTTCCGTAAGATTGCCCCCGCACTTGCCAGTCGTTCAGTTGGTGTTGGCTTTCTTCATGCCGCCTTCGGCGTTCTGGAAGTTGCCAACGGTCTGTTCCTGAAGCTTGTTCGGATTGACCCCGCCGATATCAACATTGGCATATTTCTTGGCCACACCGGCAACCGCACCATAAGCTTTCTGGGTGAACGAGCCCTTCTTGGACGATGAGCTCTCTGCCACCTGAACAGGCGCGCCTACCGACCAGGCATTGGCCGGCTTGACGGGTTCATCCCTGCCGCCAAAGAAAATAAACACGGCCGCCCCAATCGCAACCATCAGCACTTTGTGCCGGACAATCCACTGCGCAAATCTAAACATTTCCCGGTCTCCCCCTGAAAGGAATGACCTAGGTAGTCATACTAGGTTACGATGCCATTAACCGGCCAATCGCTCGCTTAGACCATGCTTTTTCATGCAGTGTCGCAGCTGGTCATAGGTCAGTCCGAGCGCCTTGGCGGTGTGGCGCTGGTTATAGCGGTGCTTGCCAAGGTGGTGTTCGAGAATCGCGCGTTCGTGGGCATCCACCGCCAGCCGCAGGTCGCTCACCGCTTCGTGCGAAGCAGTGCGGGCAGCGAGACGGCAGCCGGACGATCCGTAACGGTGCCTACTACCATCTGCCGATGCGCTGGAGCTTCAGGCTTCCAGGGGCTTTCAAACGGATCGAAGACGATATGGGCAATCGGCCGCTGCCAATCATCCCACCGGTAAACCGCACGCTCGACGACATTGCGCAGTTCGCGCACATTGCCGGGCCAGCGATAGTCATCGAGCTGGCGCAGCGCGAGGTCATCAAAACCCGGCCAGGCATCCCAATCAAGCTCGGTCGCCATGCGGCGGCCATAATGATCGGCGAGCACCATCACATCGCCATCGCGCGCGCGCAGCGGTGGCAGGGTTATGACTTCGAACGACAGCCGGTCGAGCAGATCGGCGCGAAAACTGCCCGCCTCGGCGAGTCCCGGCAGATCCTCATTGGTCGCAGCGACAATGCGGACATCAACCGTGATCGGGCGTGAGGAGCCGATGCGGGTAACCTCGCCATATTCAACCGCGCGCAGCAGTCGCTCCTGCGCGCCCATCGACAGCGAAGCCAGTTCGTCGAGAAATAACGTGCCTTTGTCGGCTTCCTCAAACCTTCCGGCGCGCGCGCGTGTAGCACCGGTGAAAGCACCCTGCTCATGACCAAACAGCTCCGCCTCGATCAGTGTTTCCGGCAAGGCCGCGCAGTTCAGCGTGATCAGCGGCTCGCCCCAGCGCGCCGAAAGCCGGTGGAGCCGTTCGGCG
>JANLOZ010000190.1:0-4750 GCA_031366845.1 Novosphingobium sp.
GGTGATGGAAGCCGCGCTGGCGGCAGGTGCGCATGTGCTCAACGATGTCTCGGCGCTCCGCCATGACCCGCGCAGCCTGGAATTCGCGGCCGCATCGGGCGTGCCGGTGGTGCTGATGCACGCGCCCGGAGAGGGCGAAAACCTCCACGCCGACGGTGCCTATGTCGACGTCGTACTCGACGTGTTCGACTGGCTGAAAGCCCGCCGTGATGCCGCGATTGCAGCGGGAATAGCGCGAGAGCGCATTATCCTCGATCCCGGCATCGGCTTCGGCAAGACGGTCGCAGAAAACCTCGCGCTGATAAATGCCCTGCCGCTGTTCCACGCACTTGGGGCACCGCTGCTGGTGGGCGCCAGCCGCAAACGCATGATCGGCGCGCTGTCCAACGAAGCCGCCGCGCATCGGCGGCTGGGTGGATCACTGGCGCTGGCGATGTCGGCGCTGAATGCCGGGGTGCAGATGCTGCGGGTTCACGATGTGCCGGAAACGGTGCAGGCGGTGCATGTCTGGCGCGGGATGAGGGACGCGGCGCTGACGGATTTCGGGCAACTAATTGGATAAATTAAGCCTGATGCGATTTTACTCTTTGCAATCAATGGCCTTCCAAAACTGCTTCTTCGATTTTGCCGTCGATGAGCAATATGACCTGTTCTCGGAACGCGATTAATTCGGGATAGTTTGTTCGAAATGAAGCCCGGACTCGCTGCCCTTCGTCGTCTGCAATTTCAACGCGCACGTTGAGATTTCCACGAGGATCAAAGGGGCAAATTTCGACACTCAACTTCAGGTCGTCCCCTTCCTGCATGTCATAACCCCATTGACCCTTCAGAGGAGAATCTGCAGGAATTGGGTAAGTGTCGAGTGACTCGCCAAATTCCTTCACATCCTGCCATTGCGCCCAAAAAGCTCCACTTCCAGAGAACTTTTCGGCTGTTACGGACATGGTGAGCAGACCAAAGTCATCTCGAGCTAGCTTCGAATCGAAAAAGCTTAGATCATGTCTGTATTGAAAGCTGAGCCGATTCATTTGCCCAGTCTTTCAACAAATTGCAGTGATGGCAACCGACGATATGCGTCACTCTTAATCCCGATACCGGCACGTACTCACAATCATTCACCCAAACCTGTCTACCCTGAGCTTGTCGAAGGGCTGCACTTTTCTTCGTGCGGATGTGCGCGGCCTCGCGAAGAAGGGCAGTGCTTCGACAAGCTCAGCATGGACGGGCTTGGGGGTGCGAGGATTTTGTATGCTGGGCCTTGTTGCAACCACAGACCCGATCGCCTCTACTACCCCCATGCGATGGCACCCAACATTGACAACGTATCTCAATCGAGATACAAAACCACATGGCCACTCACTCATCCATGCTCCACGTCCGAATGGATGACGATCTGCGCACTCGCGGGCTTGCCGCGCTTGCCTCTATGGGGCTGTCAGCCTCAGACGCGGTGCGGATGCTGTTTCACCGGATCGTTGCCGATCAGGAGTTCCCGCTGGAGTTGAAGGTGCCCAATGCAACGACTCGCAGGGCGATTGTCGAAGCGAAGGCAATAATCGCTGATGGGCAGGCGCGTTTCGCAAATGCGGAGGAAATGTTCGCAAGCCTCGAAAATGGCGAATAAGCGCGCCACCCACCCCCATTCCGTTAGCTACGCTCGAGATTTTACGAAGGACTGGGAGCGACTCTCACGTTCCGGACGTTACGATATGATCCGGCTCAAACAGGTGATGTTGATGCTGATAGCCAACGATGGTCCACTCGGACCAGAATGGCGAGATCATCCGCTCAAGGGCCAATGGGCCGGTACGCGCGAGTGCCATATCGGCGGCGACTTCCTGCTGATATATGAACTCGATGAGAATGCCGGTAAGTCGGGAACGATAGTCTTCGCCCGACTTGGCACACATTCCGAACTGTTCAAAGAATAACCCTCAAGCCGCCCCATCAATTCCCAGGTCTGAAAGCTTGCGATAAAGCGTCGACCGCCCAATCCCCAGCCTTCGCGCAACTTCGGTCATGCGCCCCCGGTAATGCCCGATAGCCAACCTGATCACATCAGCCTCGATATCTTCCAGCGGGCGCAGGTTGCCGTCTGGGGCATAGAGCATCACGCCAACGCCTTCCTGCATCGGCTGCGATGCCGGGTGGCCATCAGCGCCGAGCAGATTGGAAAGTTGGGGGAAATCTTCCGAAGTCAGCGCGTCACCATCGCAGAATACCGCAGCGCGGAACAGCACGGCTTGCAACTGGCGGACATTGCCTGGCCAATCATAGGCCCCGAGCAGCGACAGCGCACCGTCGGTAATCCCGAGCGGACGCAGCCCCGGTTGTTCGCCAATACGGGCGAGAAAGTGGCGCGATAGAGCCGGAATGTCGCCGCCACGTTCGCGCAAAGGGGGCAGAGATACTGTGGTGGCCGAGAGCGCCTGATGGAGCTCGGGGAGGAAATGCCCGGCGCTGACCAGATCCCTGAGCGGCAAATTGCTCGCGGCGATCAGGCGGACGTCGATCTTGAAACTGTGCCTGGCGCCGATCGGCCGCACGTCGCTGCGGGCGATCGATTCGGCGAGCCGTGCCTGCATCGTGTCGGGCAGGCGGTCGATTTCGTCGATCACCAGCGTTCCGCCGTCGCAATGCTGAAGCGCGCCGATCTGGCGATCAAACGCCCCGGGAAAAGCCCCGCGTTCGTGGCCGAACAGCACCGACTCTATCGAGTTTGCCGGCATCCCGCCAACGTTGACCATCCGCATCGTCATTCGTGAACGCGGGCTCGCGGCATGCATCGCGCGCACCAGCATTTCCTTGCCGGTGCCGCTTTCGCCCTCGATCAATACCGGGCCATGGCCACGCGCCGCCTTGGCCGAGACTGCCAGCGCGGCCCGAAACGTCGGCGCCGCGCCGATCATCGAATCAAAATCGAGGCTGGCGACCATCTTTTCGGTCAGCGGTGCCAGTTCATCCTGCGGGGTTTCGCGGGTGGTCGCCGCGCGCAGGGCCTGCATCAGCCGGTCGGGCGCAATCGGCTTGATCAGATAGTCGGTCGCGCCCGCGCGCATCGCCTCAACCGCGAGCAGCGGCGAGGCGCTGGTTGTCAGCATCAGGATGGGGAGCGCAGGGCGGCGCGCCTTGAGTTCGGCAATCAGCGCGCAGGCATCGTCACCCGGCACCCATTGATCGAGGATTATCGCGTTGAGCTGCATGCCTGCGCGGGTGCCCAGCGTCGCAATCGCTGTTTCCGAATCGCGCACCACCAGCGTACGCCAGCCTTCGCGGGCGGCAAGCGCGCTGATCAACCGGCACTGCGCCGGTTCATCGTCGATCAGCATCAGCAAGGACTGCTCGATTTCGGCCATTGCGTTGCCCATGTCCCCCATTGGCAATGACCCGCCCAGCGCTGGTCAATCCGCAGGTAATAACCGATGGGGGTAAAGAGCCGATTAAGGCTGTTCGCGCTTGAGCCGAATGGCCGGGAGCGATAAGGGCGGGTTTCAGAACACAGGTTTCGGAACACTGGGGCGCTGCAGCGCGGCCGCATTATGGAGACTTCAGCACATGGCATCGGGCAACGACATCAAGGCACACGAAGCAACCTACGGCGGGTTTATGACCCTGCTCAAGGTCGTGCTGCCGATCCTTGCGGCAATCGGCGCGCTCGTAATCTACCTCATCCATTGATCGGGCGATGACTGCTGCCATCCGCATCGCCGTTCTGAAAGAATGCGCGAGCGGGGAAACCCGCGTTGCCGCCACGCCCGAAACGGTGAAGAAGTTCATCGCCTTGGGCGCGAGCGTTGCAGTGCAGCCGGGCGCGGGCGCAGGCGCATCGATTGCCGATGCGGACTATGCCGCCGCCGGGGCCGAGGTGAGCAAGGCGGCGCTGACCGGCGCAGACATCGTGCTGTGCGTGCAGGGGCCGGAACCCAAAGCCCTTTCCGGCGCGCGCGATGGCGCATGGCTGGTTGGCGTGCTCGATCCTTTCGGCAAAGGTGAGAAAGGGGGGCGTGCGCGGATTGATGCCTATGCCGAACTGGGCTTCGAGGCGCTGGCGATGGAATTTATGCCGCGCATCACCCGTGCGCAATCGATGGACGTGCTCTCCAGCCAATCGAACCTTTCGGGCTATAAGGCGGTGATCGAGGCTGCGAATGTCTATGGCCGCGCCTTCCCGATGATGATGACCGCGGCGGGAACGGTGTCTGCCGCCAAGGCTTTCGTCATGGGCGTGGGCGTTGCGGGCTTGCAAGCAATTGCCACCGCGCGGCGGCTCGGCGCGCAGGTTTCAGCGACTGACGTGCGCTCGGCGACCAAAGAGCAGATCATGTCGCTGGGTGCCAAGCCGATTTTCGTTGAGAATGTCGCCGGCATTGAGGGCGAAGGCTCCGGCGGCTATGCCACGGAAATGTCGGCGGAATACCAGAAGGCCCAGGCCGAACTGGTTTCCGCACACATCGCCAAGCAGGACATTGTCATCACCACGGCGCTGATCCCGGGCAGAGCGGCACCGAGGCTGATCACCGACGCGCAGATCGCGACGATGAAGCCGGGTTCGGTGATTTTCGATCTCGCCGTGGCGCAGGGCGGGAATGTTGAAGGTTCAGTGGCGGACGAGGTTACCCTGCGCCACGGGGTGAAGATCATGGGCTATTCGAACACGCCTGCGAAGCTGGCGACGGATAGCTCGGCGCTCTATTCGCGGAATTTGTACAATTTCCTCTCGGCGTTCTGGGACAAGGATGCCGGCAAGCCG
>JANLOZ010000243.1:0-39122 GCA_031366845.1 Novosphingobium sp.
GCCAGCCCCTCGCGCAGTTTCTTCGCTTTGGCATATTCGGGCGAGTTCCAGAAGGCGCGTGCAGCAGCCTTGTCGGGCCATTCTGAGACCACGACCGATGCTCCGTCCCAGCCTTCTCCCTCAAGCATTTCAGCCCCCGGCCCCCGGATGATGTAGCGCCCGCCGAACGCGGTCACGAGCTTTGCAGCCACTGCGCCATAACCGGAGACGAATTTTTCGCGGTCGTAGATTTTGGCTGAAACGATCATCCAGGCTGTCATGGTTTGTCTCCTTGAGGTCGGGTGAACAGGATCGGGGCGATCGGCTGGCCGACGACTGCGCTGCGCCAGAAGACCGTGTTTTGCCGCACGCCATTATAGTACAGCGTCACCTCGCGCGCCTGCAGCCAGCGCGGATTCTCGAAGAGCACGAAGTCATCATAGACACGCTCATGCCAGCCGCGCGGCGTGGCAAAGCCCATGGTTCGGATAAAATGGCTGTCGTGGTCGATGCCGAACAGCGTTGCTTGCCCGGCAGGGTCGATCACGCGCACCATGTCGAGCGGATGTCCGTCAACCGAGCGATCTGGCGCGCGCTCCAGCTTGAAACCGTCCCTCAGCGCCTGCCGGATAATACCGAAGCCAAAATTCGACGCCCAATAGGCATCAGCCTTGGCCTTGGTGACCTCGCCCTTGTCGTTCCAGGTGGTTCTGCCGTCATAACCGACCTCGAAAATAAGCTTCCCGCCCGAACGCGCCGTGATCCGCACCTTGCCGTCAGCGCCATGGCTGACCGTGCGGTTCGGGTCCATTGCCCGCCACATCCGGTAATCGTCGATATGGCGCACCGGGGCCGACTGGTCAGCCGCGTAAAAATCGGCGCTCCCGGCCAGCACCAGGGTTGCCGGATTGAGCCAGACGTCGCCGCCTGCGGCTTCTATCGCCGCAGCAATGATAGCGCGCGGCTCCAGCGGTGCCGGGGCCGCAGCGAGCGGCGTGGCGAGCAAGAAGCACGGGGACAGCATAGCGCGTCGCATCGAAAGGCCCTTTCCGGCTGTCAGCACTATGGATTTGTCCGGACAAATTTGCAATGTTGCGCGCATGACCACATCACGACCAGCCCTGCTCGCCATTGCCACGCTTTTGCTGGGCGCAACCTCGCCTCCTCCCCTCGCCACCGGAAGCTACACCAATGAGGAAGACCGCTATTTCGCCGGCGAGCGCGGGGCGGTGGCTGTGCCAGACTGGATGGGGGTCGAAGTGAACGGAACCGGTGAGTGGCGCGCCGTCGATGCATTCGGCAAGCCGCTCGGCGAATGGCAGCGCACCGCCTTGCCAATGCAAACCGCCGAGGGACGGATCACGGCGACAGCCGCCAATGGCGTTGCCACCGAACTGCGCCGCGGAACGCCGTTTAGGTGCTGGCTATCGCTCCGCCGCTTTGCCGCCAGGCCCGACGGCACTGCGGACTGGGCGTTTCAGGGCGGCCTCAAGCTTCACGATCAGGGCGGGCGCGCTGCGGCAAGCGATGCGTCTGCGCCGGGGGCGGTGATCCGCCTGCGCCAGGTGATCTGGCCCGCGCCGTCAACCAACAAGCCCAGCCTGGTGCTCTATGTCCACAAGCCGGAAGAGCCCGACAAGGCAGTATCCTATGCCTGGGCCGATCCAGGGGCTAACCTTATCGGCATCAATCTGCGCTGGGTTCAGGGCAGCTGTTCGCGCGAAGGAGCAAACCCATGAAGGCAATCCGGGCTGAAATCACCCGCACCGGTGGACCCGAAGTTATCGAGTGGCGTGAGGAAGAGCTTGCCCCGCCCGGCCCCCGTCAGGTCACGCTGGTGCAGTCGGCGGTAGGGATCAATTTTATCGACAGCTACCACCGCAGCGGCGTCTATCCGATCGAGCTTCCCGGCCAACTGGGACTGGAGGCGGCCGGGACGATTGCGGCAATCGGCGTCGGCGTAACCGGCTTCAGGGAAGGCGACAGGGTGGCAACGCTTGGTCCTGAGCGCGGCGCCTATTCCAGCGCACGAAATGTCGCTGCCGCGAGCCTGTTTGCCCTTCCCGATGCAATCGATGACCGCACGGCGGCGGCCGCGCTGCTCAAGGGCGCGACGGCCGAGTTCCTGATCGAGCGCTGCGCCAGGGTACAGCCAGGCTGGCCCGTGCTGGTCCACGCGGCTGCTGGCGGTGTCGGGTTGCTGCTGGTGCAATGGCTCAAGCAGATCGGCGCGACGGTTATTGGCACCGTCGGCACGCCAGCCAAAGCCGAAATCGCGCGGACAGCCGGAGCCGACCACATTATCCTTTACACCAGCGAGTCCGTCGCACACGGAGTGCGCGAGTTGACCGGCGACGCGGGAGTGCGCGTGGTGTTTGATGGGATCGGCATGGCGACCTGGGAAGCGAGCCTCGATTCGGCTGGCAAGCGCGGGTTGATAGTCAGCTATGGCAATGCCGATGCCCCGGTTACAGGAGTGGCGCTCGCGCAACTTGGCGGCAAGGGTTCGCTTTTCGTCACCCGGCCGACGCTGTTCGATCATTATGCCGACCCGGCCGAGCGGGCCGCGGGAGCATCAAGGGTTTGGGATATGATCGCTTCAGGAAAACTCAAGGTGACCGTGGGACAGACCTGGCCGCTCACCGAAGCCGCCGCCGCGCACCGTGCGCTCGAGTCTCGAGAAACGACGGGTTCGTCGTTACTGATCACATGATCCGCCGCCCGCTTCTCATCGCGCTTGCCGCTTTGTCTGTTGCCAGCGCTTCGCCCGCCGCGCCGCGCAGCCCGCAATCCGTGATCACCGAGCAAGCCGACCGCTGGAACGCGGCCAATGCTGCAGGTGACTGGGCAATGCTTCGCAGCCTCTATGCCGACGACGCCTGGCTGATGACCGACAAAGCCCCCGCCGCGAAGAGTGCCGACGCCATTGTCGCCTATCTGCGCCGTTACCGTGAACAGGGCGCGACAGTTGTCTTTCGCTTCGAACCCGAGGACATTCATGTCGAGGGGCGCATGGCGGTGTTGGTCTCCAAATACTGGATGACCGCGCAGATGCCCGGCCGCCCGCAAGTGCGCACGGCTGGACGCTCGATGCTGATTTACCGGCGCAGTGGCAGGGGCTGGCTGCTATGGCGCGACATCGACAACACCACGCCCGATGTGAAGGTGAATTAGCCTATTTCAGCCAGGTTGCACCGCCGACCCAACTTCCGGCAACGGCAGCAAAGGCGGAGATATGGATAGAGTCCCACAGATTGACTCGCGCATAGGGATCTTGGGCAAGGAAGGCGCGAGCATCATTCTCGTCCTTCGCTTCAACCACCAGCAATGAGCCGATGATCTCTCCTGCCGCATTCTTGAGTGGTCCGGCAACGGAGTAGCGGTCGATCTGCGCGACAATATGGGCAAGATGTGCCGCGAGGTGCTCGCTGCGTTTTTCAGCTCCGCCGTGTCCATCGAGCGCATGAATTGCAAACAACGGCATCAACCAACCTCCACCAGTTCGAGCAATTCGCCAGCCAAACCCATTGTCGTGGCCACGCGGCGCCCTTCATAGAGTGGGCCCACGCGCAGCGCAGGTGGCGCTATCCAGTCGACCTTGCAGGCATCCAGATCGCGCACCGCCAGCGTAACCAGCGCATTGCCCGGCGGCAGCATGCCGGGATGACGCGCGCGCGGTCGAGCTTGCGGCGGATAATCGTCCACTTCGACGATTGGCATGCGCCCCGCCTGAACCATGGTCATGGCTGTGATGGTTTCAGCCGGCAGGCCAAAGGCATCATTGATCATCTGGTAGGGTATCTCATAGGTATCCGCGAGCGCGAGCCCCAGCCGATCCCGATACCAGTTGCAGCTGGCCGCGCGATCGGGCGCGCCGAGGACAACGATGAATATCTTGTCGGTAATGGATCCGGCGCGCGGCAGGTCATTGTTCGCCATGTCGGCAAACACCTGGTTCAGGTACACCATTTCCCGCCCCGGCCCCAATGTCTGCATCGGCACAAAGGCATCCATCCCGGGCAGCGGACGCGGTTCGCCAACGATGGTGAAGGCAGTTCCGGCCAATCGCTCCGGCCAGCCAAAGACATCTTCGACGGTGCACTCGAACGCGCCCCAGCCATAGGTGGTAGTGGGCTTGAACTCTGGATGATCGGGCTGCTCGACCAAGCGGAACCAGCAGGGATTTCCGCTCTTGGGCTGCAGCACCGCATGGCGCGCACCGGCGCTGGCCGGTGTGCCCCAGCTTTGCGCAATGTCGACTGGAAGCGGGCCGCTATGCACCAGATCGAGCTGGAGGACATCGCGATAGCAGACTAGCGCCGCCTCAAGATCAGGTACGACCGACAACCCACCAAGGATTGTGCCGTGGGCAATAGTCATCAGCGGAACTCCGGTTTGCGTTTCTCGACAAAGGCGCTGGTGCCCTCAAGGAAATCTTGGCCGGTGAAGGCCGCTGCAAACACCGCCAGCGTATCGGCATCATCGTGGGCCTGGCCATCCAGCACCCGGCGGACGAAGCCTTTGATCGCACGGGTCGAATGTGGCGATGCGGCGAGAATGGGTTCGGAAAATTGCGCGATATCTTCGCCCACGGCCTCGACCAGTCCAATCCGCAGCGCTTCAGCTGCATCGATCAGACTGCCGGTGTAGAGCATGCGCCTCGCCTGCCCCGGCCCAACCAGATCGATCAGCAGCTTCACATCGTGGAGCGAATAGACCAGACCGAGCTTGGCCGGTGTAATCCCGAAGCGCGCCCGGGGGCTGGCCACGCGCAAATCGCACGCCAGCGCCAGCCCGCAACCGCCGCCAACGCAGTCGCCATCGACGAAAGCTATGGTCGGCAGGATAAAGCGGGTCAGTTCAAACTGCGCTGCGTTGATTGCGCGCTGGTTCGCCGCGCGCCAGTCTGCATCGTCCTTGTTGGCAAGCAGTTCGCCGATATCCGCCCCGGCGCAGAACGCACCTGGCTCCGCAGCGCGCAGCACCAGCAGGCGGACTTTCGGGTCGGCGGCAACTTCGGCGAGGAATTGCGGGATCGCCGTCCACATCGCCAGGTCAAAAGCATTGCGCTTGATCGCACGGTCTATGAGCAAATGGGCAATAGCGCCCTGCATTTCGAGGCGAAGCGTCATGCCGGGAAGACCTTCGCAAAATGCTTGGCTACCGCCAGCCGGGTGGTGACCCAGACATCGCGGTGTTTGCGGACATGTTTGAAAAATTCTTCAAGCGCCCAGATGCGGCCGGGGCGGCCGATGATTCGCAGATGCAGGCCAAGGCTCATCAGTTTGGGGCTGCCCTCGGCGCCCTCGCGATAGACCTGGTCGAAATTGCGAATGGCATAGGCCAGCCACTGGTCAGGGGTCATCGCCGGATCGGTCCACATTTTCATATCGTTGTTATCGAGCTGGTAAGGCACGATCACAATGGGTTTGCCAGGCACGGTGTCGCGATCCCAGAACGGAACGTCGCCCGAATAGTCGTCCATGTGATAGGTGAAGCCTTCCTCAACGAGCAGGCGGCGGGTATGGTCGGTCAGCATGTAGCGCGACAGCCAGCCATGGGGGCGCAAGCCGCAGGTCTTCTCGATGCTGACCACTGCCTTGCGGATGAATTCCCGCTCCTGCGCCTCGTCGAACTTGAACTGGTGGACCCAGCGCCAGCCGTGGCTGACTGCTTCGTGGCCCAGTTCGACAATCGCCTGGGCAATTTCGGGATGATTTTCGAGGCTCAGCGCCGCGACAGTCCAACTGGCCATGATATCGAATTGTTTGAGCAGCTTGACCACACGCGGCGCGCCGGCCTTGATGCCATAGAGATAGTTGCTCTCATTGGCATAGTTGCGGATTGGCGCCTTGATGAAGATGCCCAGTTCATCGACCGGTTCCATCCCCCGGTCGCCGCGCACGATGCTCTGTTCAGAGCCTTCCTCGACATTGACCACAACAGAGAGCGCCATTTTCGCGCCGTCAGGCCAGTCGATGCGTTCTTCCAGCATCAGTGCATCTCCTCCCCGCCACTGACATTGACTGCCTCGCCAGTGACGTAATTGGCGTCTTCGCTGGCCAACCATGCGCAGGTTGCGGCGATATCGCTGGGCAATCCTGGTCTGCCCATTGGGTTCTTGGCAGCCATATTAGCCAGATAGGCCTCGACAGTGGAAAAGCCGAGCAGCTTGGAGAAATAGGCGTTTTGCTCCGCCCCCAGCGCGGTAGTGACATGATTGGGGCAGACCGCGTTCACCGTAATGGCATGCGCGCCCAGCTCCAGCGCAGTCGCCCGAGTCAGGCCGATCATGCCGTGTTTCGAGCTGACGTAAGCGGGCAAATGCGGAAAGGCAGACTTGGCGGCCTGACTGGCGATATTGATGATCCGCCCGCCGTTGCCGCCCGCAACCATCGCCTTGGCCGCCGCCTGGGTGCAATAGAACGCGCCCGAAAGGTTGACCGCGATCACCTTGGCCCAGTCGGCCGGATCAACCTCGAGCATTGGCTTCATCATGAAGCCGATCCCGGCGTTGTTGACCAGAACATCGATCCCGCCGAACGCGGCGACAGCTCCCGCAATCAACGCATCGCACTGAGCTGCATCGGAGACGTCACAGGCGACAGTCGCGACCTGCGCTCCGCGCCCGCGCAATTCCGCCGCAACTTCCTCTGCCTCCGCATTGATTATAACATCGGAGACGACGCAATTTGCGCCTTCATCGGCGAAGCGTTGCAGAATCCCCTGCCCCAGCCCCTTGTGCCGCCCTGAACCGGTGACAACCACCGTTTTGCCTGCAAAGCGCGCCATCGGGTCAAAGGTCCTCAGTCAGAATGAAACAGGGGTTGTCTGTGAATTCACCGAGGTCGGCCGAGACCGCCTGGAATTCGGGCGTGGAGATATCGGCAACGAAGCCTTCCATGCCATGGATATCGATCACTTCAATATAGTCATAGGGCGGCTTGGCGTCCGATCCGAACAGACCGGTGGCGCGGTGAACGGTGAATTTTCGGACGGATTCCAGCGCGTTGACACCTGGCATGTCAGTCTCGCGCGCCCAAGCTTCATAAGCAACGGCATCGGCACCGGGCTTGAGGTTGAACAGACATACAATCCGCATCAGTTTGCTCCTATCGATGGTGGCGAGATATAGGCATTGAGAGCGAGATCAAGGCGGCGCGCAAGAGCGATAAGCGCGGGCTCGCTGCCTGCCGGGCCGACGATCTGCACCGAAACTGGCAGGCCGCTGGCATCGCGCCCTGACGGCAGGGCGAGAGCAGGCAGCCCAGCCACATTGGCAAGGGCAGTGAAATCTGCCTGCGAAGCTGGGGCACGGCTGCCGTGCGCAAAAGCGGCATGTGGCGTGGTCGGCATCAGCAACACTCCGTTGTCGCCCAGCGCCTTGACCAAGGCAACCCGCGTGGCGGCAAGCAATTCCGGGTTTTCCGGGATCTTCTCGACCGCCGAAAGCATGCCTTTGAGCTCGTCAGAAGCCTGTTCGCGATGCTCGCCGAGGTCGGCAACGAGCGCCCGTCCGGCGCTGGCAAGCGCAGTGGTGCGGATGATCGAGGTGTTTGCAGGCAAATCGACATCGGCGCGCGGCATGTCCAGCGCCTTGATGGCCGCTTGATAGGCCGCAAGCACCGCAGGCTCGCACTCCACACCAGCGAGATCGCGCATGGTCAACAGCTGCGTCAGGGGCACCGCCGAGCCGCCATTGCCGATCACCGCCCAGATGCGCTCGATCATGGCGAGATCGCGCGCCAGCGGGCCAATCGTGTCGAAACGGGCATCGAGGAACAGCATGCCACGATCATCAATCGCACGGTGGGTCGGCTTGAGGCCATAGACCCCGCAATAGGCCGCCGGGATGCGCACCGAACCGAGCGTATCCGTGCCCAAAGCCACATCGCACAAGCCCGCCGCCACCGCCGCACCGCTTCCCCCGGAGGAGCCGCCGGCGGTGTAGCCGATGCGGTGCGGATTATGCGTGCGGCCATAGAAAGCGTTGTCGGTCACCGCCCCCAGCGCCGCTTCGTGCATGTTGAGCGTGCCAAGAATTTTGCAGCCAACGCGCCGCATCGAAGCCACCACCGGTGCGTCAGCCTCCGCCAGCAGCCCGCGCCGATGCGCCATGCCGCCAGTCCAGGGTAATCCTTTGACGGCAATGTTGGATTTAACGCCGACGGTGACGTCCGACAGCGGCCCTGCGCCGAAAGTTGCGGCGGAGTCGAGATCGACGAAGGCGTTGCAGGGGTGGCTGCTCATAGGCCCCGCTCATCGATCAGCCGTATCGGCTTTTGCCGTGTATCAATCTGGGTTGCCTCCGCCGTCGCGCCGGGCGGGCACAACAGCACGGCCACTTCTACTCCCAGCCCGCGCCGCAACACTTCAGCCAGCGCGCCCTGGTCGCTGCCGCCGCGGCTCTCGATCGTCACCACCATATCGTCGCGTCCGCTGGCATCGCGACGCAGATGGCAGACATATTCACCGGTCAGGTCGGCCCGGTTTTCGATCAGGGCGGCGATGGCGTGTGGGAACAGGTTGATGCCGCGCAGCTTGACCATATTGTCGCTGCGACCCTTGAAGCCCGAGATCCGCCTGAAGGCGAGTTCACCGCGACCATCGAGCTCGTGAGTGATGTCGTGGGTGTTGAAGCGGATGCAAGGGGCGATGTCGTCCTTGAACAGACAGGTGACAACCATATCGCCAGTCTCGCCATTGGCAGCAGCAGCGCCGCTTTCGACATCGAGCAGTTCGAGATATTGCGCGTCTTCCCAGACATAGAGCCCGTCACGGTCGGGCCCTTCTCCGGCGATGCTGCCGGTATCGCCTACCCCGTACCAGTCATAGGCCTTGGCCCCGTGCCATGCAGCCTCGGTGGCCGCGCGATCTTCGGTGCCGAGGTGACCGATAATCATCCGCAGCTTGATCCGGTCAAAAAGCTTCTCTGCTTCAGCTACTTCAGCCAGCTTCCTGATATAATCGACGAAACCGACCATCACCGTTGCCCCGAAATCGGCGAGCAGGTTGACCTGGTTGACCGAGCGGGTCTCGATTCCGGTGCCAGCAGAGAGGAACAATGAATTGGTGAAGTGGGTCACGGCTTCGCGGATGTAGTGCCCGCCGTTGATCATGCCGTGGCCATAGACCGAATGCACGACGTCCTCGGGCTTCAATCCCATCCAGCGATACATCCGGCCGACCAGAAGATTGGTCACTTCGCGGCCTTTTGGCCCGAACATCAGGGGCTGCGGGCGGCCTGTCGTGCCGCTGGTGGTGTGAAACACAACCGGGTCGCTCCCCCGCCCGTCGAAGTCGCCATAAGGCGGGTGGGCATTGACCGATTCCATCAGATCAGTCTTGTCATAGACCGGCAGCCTGACAATGTCGGCGAGGCCTTTGATATCGCCGGGCTCAATCCCCTTTGCGCTCCAAAGCCGCTGGTAGAACGGTATCTCCCAGCCGCGTGCCATCAGCCGCGCGAACTGGCGATCCTGGATGGCATGGATTTCATCGCGGCTGATGCTGCGATAGCGCGCCGTAAACATATCGCCGACCGGATAGTCAGCCAGCAACTGCTTGATGTCGAAGGCTTCGAAATAGGTCGGGAAGGTCATTGCGGTTCCGTGAAATAAGCAAGCGGTTGATCGAACAGCCGCGGGTCGGCGACGTCACCGGCGATCATGCGGGCGAGGATTTGCTTGGCGTCATTTTGTGCGCGAGAAAGCGGCGCGGCCGGGCTGCCCAAAGTGTCGGGAATATCACGCGCGATGGTCGCACCATCCTTCATCGTCACCACCAGACGCTGGGGTGACAGTGCATTGGGATCGGGGTTGTCGTCGACAGTAACCAGCACCCGGCGGGCCAGATCGGCGATGGCAGGATCAAAGATGGCAGATTCGGTAAGCCGGCGTGGATCGATCATGCCATCATTGACCATCAACGTAGCGAGCAGCGGCAGACACAGGCGCGCATAGGCGGGTTCCATGTTGCGTGGCATCGTGCGCCCTACCAGCCGCTGGATCAGCGGCGGGGCGAACAGCTCGATGCGTTCGATCTTCGTGGGGTCCAATGCCAGTTCGGCCAGAACGCTGAGCGCCGCGTGGCTCGCGCGGCCAGAGGGGTATGGCTTGGTGCTGATCTCGCAGATCCGCCAGACCTGGCCGAGCGAGGCGGTGTAGCGCGATAAGTTGCCTGTATCGAACAGCTTGAAGTAGCCAAATTGTCCTTCGAAGACATCGTAAGGCGCGCCAAACCCTGCCTTGGCCAGGTCGACTGCCACAATCGCTGCCCGGGCCGCATTGGCAATCTGGAAGGGCAGCGCGAGCGAACCTTCGACGTGCGCCTGCATCGTGCCGGCCAGGCTGGAATAGGCGAGGCCCAACGCTGGCGACATCGGCGCGCGCTCGATCCGCGCTACAGCGACGGCTGCACCCATCAGGCCCGCAATGGCAGGGCGAAAAAAAGCCAGCGGGCTGTCTGCCGACAGGCCAAGACCGCAGGCGACATCCACGCCTACCGCCAGCGCCACCAGCGCCTCCTCGCGGTCGAATCCCCCGTATGTCCTGGCCCTCCGGTCAATCGCCGCGCCCAGAGCAGCAGTGACGGTGCTCATGGCATGAACCACGGCGGGTTCATGCACCGCGTCCCATTCGAGGCAATGAATGCGATAGCCATTAACGAATGCCGCGCCGGGAGCGGGTAGTCGCTCGCTGGTACCTATCAGACGCGCATCATTGCCGCCGCCCATCGCCCGCGCCACGGTGAGAATTGCATCTGCCCCCGGCGCGCTCGCCCCCGCCGCGCCCACTGCCAGCGTGTCACCGAGGAGACGCAACGCATCACTGCGGACCACATCGGGCAGGCGGTGCTCGGCTGCGGCAAAGGCCAGGAGATCGGCGGTGGCGGTCACGCCAGCCATTCCTGCAGCATGGCGTTTAGAGCCTCGGCATCGTTACCGCGCAGTGCCAGTTCCGCCGCACGGTCCGCCTCTTCGGGCGGCAGTCCGCCCCAAGCAACCAGCGTGCGCAGCTTGGCGAACAGTTCCGCTTCGCCGACAGGACGTTCGGGATCGCCGCGCGTATCGACCAGTTCGAAGCCATTGACGCGGGCACCGAAATGGGCGGGATAGCGCGCGGTGATTTCCGGTGCATGCGCGACAGTAACCTGCGCGCGCAATGGAGATAATGCTGCTATCGCTTCGGGTGTGAAGTCAACGGGCTCGGCGCTGCGCCCATCGGCTATCACCGCGAGAGCATGTTGCAGTGAGAACTTGGCTTCAACCTCAGTGACCGGATCGGGGCGGTCGCAAAAGGTGATGGCATCGGCAAAGACTTCAACATGGAACGGCGGCGCAAGCCTGCCCGCAGCGCGCAATTCGAGCGCACAATCGATTGCTGGATGGGTATGTCGGCAAGCAGCCCAAGGTTTGAAGCTAACTTCGTGGATGCGCCATCGGTTGGGGAAAGTCATTGGCTTGGGTTGGCGGCAGGTCGCAGCGTAGATCCCTTGAGGTCCTTCCAGAATCGTGGATGGGCCAGTGATTCCGTAGTCTGCGTATTCGGCTGCGGCCCGACCGGTATTCAGAGCGTGGGCGACATGCCACTGCTTGGCGGTTACCGGCTCATGTCGCATCTGCCACAATCCGCCGGCAACCGATCCTGCAAGCCCTATCGCCGCCTCAAGCTTTTCGGGCGTCAAGTTCCATCCCTTGGCGAAAGTTGCCGCCGCACCGAAAGCACCGGCAGTCGATGTCGGATGGTAATGGGCATAATGATGCGCATCGAATGTCGCACCGACTGCAATCATTGTTTCATAGCCGATCACAGCTGCGTCGAGCACCGCGTTCAAATCTCCGAAATCCTCGATCAGTGCGCAGGGCCAAATCACCGGCCCGGGATGGAGTAGTGCCGTGCGATGAATGTCATCCATTTCCAAAACATTGCCCAGGAACGCAGCCTGAATCATGCGGTCGCTCTGCATCGGTCCCAGCGCCTGCGCCACTTCACACTCTCGCGCCCCCGCCACGCAGGCCAGCCAGTCAAGCAAATGCAGGCGCGCACGCGCCCTCTCGCTTTCGCCGATGGGGCGCGCTAATGTCCAGACAAGTTGGGACAGCAAGGGTTCGCCCATCAGCGCATCCTCCCACCGGACGGGAGCCAGGATTGGACGCCAGGATAGACATCTCGCGCAAGCGTGACGCCCCACGCTACCTGCAGGTGGCGGCGGAACTGCGCGCCGAGCTGCTCTCTGGAAAGTTTGCCGCGCGCGACCAGTTTCCAACCGAAAGCGAGCTTTGCCAGCGCTATGGTGTGTCGCGCTTCACCATTCGCGAGGCGCTTCGGCGGTTGCAGAATGAAGGGTTGATCGCCCGCAAACGCGGCTCGGGCACTGTGGTCCAGCCCGCTGCGGCGCGCGGAGGGACGCTGCATCAGCCGCTCTCCAACGTCGGCGAAATCCTGCAATATGCACATAATACGCGAGTTACCTACGAACGAATCGGGCGCGGGCCGCTTCCAAAGGCGGTAACCGAACTGATCGGCGAGGAATGCGCTGGCGATTGGAACTGCCTGCGCGGCGTGCGCCTGCACGAAGGCGATGCACTGCCAATTGCCGCGACCGACGCCTATTTTCATGGATCGCTCGACAAGGCGATCGACGCGCTCGACCTTTCGGCCGGGACCTTGTTCAGCCAGATCGAATTGCTCGCTGGGGTCAGCGTTGGCCGCGTAACTCAGGACATCCAGGCCATCTCCGCTCCGACCGAGATCGCCAATGCACTGGGCATCAAGCGCGGCGCAGCGGTGCTCAGAATCATGCGTTGCTATCTTGATCCCAAAGGCAAACTCTTTGAAATCTCGGTCAGCCATCATCCCGGCGACCGTTTTGCCTATTCGATGCATATCGACTTGGATGGCTGAACAGGTCATCGCTCATCCAGTTCCGGCACCCTGCCCGGCGTCCATTCCGGCTCGCCCGCAAACCTGATCGGCGGGGCGATGTGGTGGCGTCCGCAGGCTTCGATCATCAACCCCCGCTGGGTGATATGCGAGGCGTCGAGCGCCTCCCTGAAATTCAGTACTGGCGCGAACGCAACGTCCTTATCAGCAAACCAGGCCACCCACTCATCGCGACTTTTCGCGGCAAATGTTTCGCGCAGGAAGGCAATCAGCGGGGCTTGCGCCGGTCCAGCCTCTGCTGCGGCCAGCCCGATCAGATCCTCACGGCCAAGCGCAGTCAGCAAATTCCGGGCAAATTTGATCTCGCGTCCGCCCAGCACAACATGCCTCGCGTCGCTGGTCGCATAGACCTGATAGAAGCCAGCCCCGCCCAGCGAGCGCTGTTCGCTTGATCGGGGCGACGCTCCTCCCGCTATGGCGCTGCCAGCAATATGTGCACACCACGGCAGCAGGCTGTCGAACATGGCAATATCGAGATAATCCCCCTCCCCCGTCCGCGCCCGCGCCAGAAGGGCCATCAGGACACCGGCAAGCGCCGTGGTTCCGGCGGCTAGATCGGCCGATGGCGCACCGGGCACGACCGGCGTGCCATCCGGCCCATCATTGACGCTCATGAACCCAGCCAGCGCCTGAACCACAATGTCGTGCGCGGGATGGTGGGCCAGATCGCCGTTCTGGCCGAAGGCCGAGATCGAGCAATAAACGATGCCTGGATTGAGAGCCCTTACCGCCGGATAGTCAAACCCCAGCCGCGCCATAACCCCAGGGCGGAAGCCTTCGACAAAGACATCTGCCTCGGTAATCAACACCCGCAGTTCGGCCTTGCCTGCCTCGCTTTTCAGATCAAGTTCATGGCTTTCCTTGCCGCGATTGAGATTGGCGAACCACACCGATTCGCCTTTTTCCAATGGCACCATCGCGCGTACCGGCTCGCCGCCGATAGGTTCGATCTTGATCACCCGGGCGCCCTGGTCCGCCATCATCACAGTCATCATCGGGCCAGGCAGAAACTGCGACAGGTCGAGCACGGTGATCCCGGAAAGCTTGCCCATGTCGTGGCCGTTCAGACAATGCCGCCCGCGCGCAGGCGGGCCACTTCGTCTTCATCATAGCCGAGCTCGGCCAGCAGCGAGTCGCTGTCTGCACCTAGCAGCGGGCCAGCGCGGTTGGGCAAGCGCTGGCCGTCGAGCTTGATCGGGCTGGCCAGGACATGCAGCTCCGCCCGGTCGGGATGTGGCACGATATCGCGCATGCCGATTTCCTGAAGCCAGGGATTGTCCAGCGCCTGATCAAGGCCGTAAACCGGCGCGATGGGCACATGACCTTCGAGCAGTTTCTGCCAATGCGCCAATGGCTGAGCCTCGAAAATCGTGTCGAGCACCACGGTCAGCGCCGCGCGATTGGCCAGACGATCCGGGTTGGTGGCAAAGCGCGGATCTTTGGCCAGCTCGGGATGGCTGATCCGTTCAACCATGATGTCCCAGAACTTGGGCAGTTGGCACATGACGAACATCCAACCGTCAGCTGTCTTGATCATCTGACTGGGGGTCGCGCTGGGATGTGCTGAGCGCGGGGTGCGGACTGTGACTTCGCCTTCATTCATATACCACAAGGCGGGATAGCTGGTCTGGTGCAGCGCGGCGGAGAGGAGGTCGGTATCGACATCACGCCCCTTCCCGCTGCGCTGCGCATCGAGCAAGGCAGCCAGCAGCCCCACCGCCATGATCGTGCCGGTCATGAAGTCGACCATCGACAAGCCCATGCGCTGGGGCTCGCCCGCCGGATCACCGGTCAACAGGCAATAGCCAGCCTCGGCCTGCATCAGATAGTCATAGCCCGGCCATTTGGTGCGCGGATTATCGCGGCCATAAGCGGAAAGATGAGCGCAGACGATCGCCGGGTTGACCTGCCCCAGCGCATCATAAGTCAACCCCAGCCGCGCCGGCAGATCACCGCGCAGATTGTTGACCGCGGCATGTGCGCTGCCAGCCAGCTTGTGTAAAATGGCCTGGCCTTCAGGCTTGTTGAGGTCGAGAGTGAGCGAACATTTGTTGAGGTTGAAGGCATGGAAATAGACGCTCTCATCGGCCCGCGTAAAATGCGGACCCACTGACCGAGCAGTATCGCCACCGCCTTTCCCGTTCTTATGCGGCGGCTCGATCTTTATCACTTCTGCCCCCAGCTGCGCCAGGTGCATCGTACCATAGGGCCCGGCGCCATATTGCTCGGCACTGATGATCCGGAAACCGGAGAGCGGGAGGTGCAGTGCGCTCATGCCGGGTTCCGCTTCACCCACTGTTTCGAAATGATCATCCGCTGCATTTCGTTGGTCCCCTCGCCAATGCACATCAGCATCGAGTCGCGGTAAAAGCGCTCGATGTCATATTCCTTGGAATAGCTGTAACCGCCAAAGACGCGCATGGCTTCCTGGCTGTTCTCGACCGCAGCCTCGCTGGCAAAAAACTTGGCCATGCCTGCTTCCAGATCACAACGCTCGCCCTTGTCATAGGCCGCAGCGGCATCAAGTGTAAGCAACCGTGCGGCGCGGGCGCGGGTGACCATTTCACCAAGCTTGAGCTGGATCGCCTGATGTTCGCAGATCGGCTTGCCCATGGTCTGGCGCTGCTGGGCATATTCGGTAGCAAGCCGGAGCGATCCCTCGGCAAGTCCCACCCCGCGCGCAGCCACATTGATCCGGCCAAGTTCGAGGCCGCCGGTGGCCTGAAAGAAGCCCTGACCTTCAATGCCGCCAATCAGCTGATCGGCAGGAATGCGATAGTCCTCGAAGATCAGCTCGGCGCTGTCGATCGCCTTGTAGCCGAGCTTGTCGAACTTCTTGCCGGTCATGAAGCCCTCATGTTTGTCGGCGATGAACAGGCTCATGCCCTTATAGCGCGGATTGGCACCGGGGTCGGTCTTGACGAGCAAGGCAAAGCAGCTGCCGTTTAGCGCGTTGGAAATCCAGGTCTTGGTGCCGCTGATCACATAATGATCGCCATCGCGGCGCGCGACGGTGCGAATGGCCTGGAGATCCGTCCCGGCATTGGGTTCGGTCAGCGCCAGCCCGCCGCGAATTTCACCGCTGGCGAACCTGGGCAGCCATTTGGCCTTCTGTTGCGCCGTGCCGAACCGCTCAACCGCCGCCGCCATGATCAAATGCGAATTGAAGATGCCGGTCGGCGCCATCCAATAGGATGAGATATGCATGACGATCTTGGCATAGGTCGATGCGGGCAGGCCCAGCCCGCCATATTCTTGGCCTATCGTCGCCCCGAACAGTCCCATTTCGGCCATCTCGGCGACCAACTTTTCGGGCCAGATATCATTGTGATCGTGGTGCAGGATCACCGGCCTCACCGAACGCTCGACCCAGCGCTCGATGGATTCGAGGAAGGCACGCTCTTCGTCCGGGTCGATCGTGCGGCCCTGATCGCTCATCATGTCGGCAGCACTTGCCATGATCACTATTCCTTACTCATCGCCGGGGCCGAAACCGCGCTTCCAGATCAACATTGTGCGCTCAAAGTCGCAGACCACTTCGCCGTGCTGGTTCTTGCCGATCGTCTTGATCGTGACGATCCCCTGCGTCGGGCGCTTAGCGGACTCGCGTTTGTCCAGAACTTCGGTTTCAGAATAGAGCGTATCGCCCGCAAACACGGGCTTGAGCAGGCGAATCTCTTTCCAGCCGAGATTGGCGACGGCCTTCTGGCTGACGTCGGAGACGCTTTGCCCGGTCATGATCGCAACGGTTAGCGGCGAGCAGACCAAACATTTGCCAAACTCGGTCTTGCGGGCGAATTCCGCGTCACAATGCGAAGGGTGCTGGTTCATCGTCAGCAGGCTGAACCAGGTATTGTCAGCCTCGCTGATCGTGCGTCCGGGGCGATGCTCATAGACATCGCCAACCTTGAATTCCTCGAAATAGCGGCCGTAGGTCTCGCGGTAGCGACCTGGACCAACTTCGATGACACCATCACGCATTACTGACATTTCCTCTTCGGTAAAGCACCGCGCGGTAGCGTTTGACCACGGGGGCTTCGAGCATCTTACCCTTGAAACGGATCGCCCGCTCGCCCGCTGCGAGATAGGCGGCGATGCCCTCTTCGGCCTCTGCCAATTCGGCTGCGGTGGGGGTGAAAGCGGCCTCGATGGCGGCGACTTGCGCTGGATGGATCGCAGCCTTTGCGGCGAACCCGAGCGCCCGGGCGCGGACACATTCCTCGGCAAGACCGACGAGGTTATCGAGGTCGATAAAGGGCACGTCGATCGCTGGCACTTTCGCTTCGGCGCAAGCGAGCAGCAGCGCTGAGCGCGCGGCGAACAGCGGCTCCCACGACAGGGCTACACCCAGCTCACCGGAGAAATCGGCACCACCAAACATCACCGCCGCCACCTTGGGCGCGCTGGCGATTTCGCGTGCGTGGCGCAGACCCCTGGGGGTTTCAATCAGCGGGATCAGTTCGGGGCAACGCTCGCCGAGCACGCGGGAAATGATCTCCAACTCCACCGCGCTTTCAACCATCGGCACCAGCAACAGCGGCGGCAGGGCTTGGGCTGAAACAAAGGCCGCAAGATCGGCGATCCCGGCTTCAGTCGCAATTCCATTGCAACGGATCGCCCAGCCCGGCCCGCCACTGGCGACTTGCTCCAGCGCAGCGGCGCGCGCGGCGTCCTTGTCAGCGGTTGCGACGGCGTCCTCAAGGTCGATCACCACCAGCCCCGCCCCGGACGCCTGCGCCTTGGCAAAGCGTTCGGGCCGCGAACCGGGCACGAAAATGAAGCAGTTGGCGGCAAACATGCGGAACGACTACTCCAGACGACCTATCCAGTCGCGGTCGATCTCCATAATTTGTCCGGACAACTTTAATGTCAAGGCAAAAGCTTCCGATAGGCGGCTATTCGGGTAGCCGAACGCCGCGCGCCAAGAGCAGATAGGTTGCCAGAAAGTTTCCGATGGGCGGCCGGGCAGCATGACTTCTGAAACACGCAGCCCGCTCTAATTATTGGTCGCCGGATCGCTGTTTAGCGGAAAGCCGGCTCCCTACCTTCCGCACAATGCTCCAGTGGAGCCTTAAAACTTCATGCCAGCCTCAACCCCGATCAACCGCCGCGCCCCAGGCGAGATGAATGAGCCGCCGAACTCGATCGCCGGGATCGCTTCGGCAATGTACTTCTTGTCGAGCAGGTTTTCGGCGAAGAACATCAGGCTGTAGCGATCCGACTGAAACCCGGCGCGCAGGTTGAGAACGCCAAAGGTATCGCGCTGTGCCACGCCATAACGGGCATTTCCGACCACGGCGGGAAGCGCCAGCGCCGAGATCGGCAACAGGCCGGAGAACAACGTCGGGCGGACCTGATCTTGCACCGAATGGAACCAGGTCGGGCCAGTGAGCCGGTAGTCGGCCCGGCCGGTGAACTTGAAATCGCCGCTGACCGGGAACGAGACTTCGCCGCCGACGTTGAGCGTCCAGTCAGCAGTATAGGGCGACTTGTTGCCGACCGTGTAGGGCCGCGAGCTGTTCTTCTTGATCTCGCTGTCGGTGACATTGACCGAGCCGAACAGCTTGAAGCCTTTGGTCACCTTTGCCGTCAGATTAAGCTCGGCACCCTTCACATCGACCGTGTCGATATTAGAAACCACGCGCAGCAAGCCGAAGCTGCCGACGAAGAATTCGAAGAACTGCATGTCGTGGACACGGGTGTAATAGCCCGCGAGATCGAAGGTGATCCGGTCATAGAGTAGGCTGCCCTTGATCCCGACCTCGAAGGCACTCGAGCGCTCCTTGCGATACTGGTCGTTGATCGTCACCCCGGCGTTGATGAACTGGTTAAAGTTGGCATTGATCAGCGCCGACGAGCCCTGGTTGTTGAATCCGCCAGATTTGAAGCCGATGCCCCAGTTGGCATAGATGTTGAGGTGGTCGCTGGGCTGCCAGCTGAGCGTGACCTTGGGCTGGAGTTGTTTGAAGTTGGCGCTCTTCGGCGTGAGCGGACCCGATGCCTGGCCCGGGTTGATCGGGGCGCCGGTAAACGGATCAGTCGCAGTCGGGACCAACGAGGAGCTCTTGCGATCCTCGATGTCATAGCGCAGCGCGAGCCCTGCAGTGAACTGTTCGCTTGGCTTGTATTCGAGGCTGCCAAAAGCAGCGAACACATTGGTGTTGAACTTGTCGGCAAACAACAGCGAGGTGGGATTGACGCTGGTCGGCGCGTTGTAGAGCTGCTTGATCACGCCTGCGCCAGTATCCGCGCCCAGGCTGACCCCGACGGTGCGGTCGATGTGGAGATAATAGGCCCCAAGCTGCCAGTTGAACGGGCCAGTGCCGTCCGAAACCAGCCGCACTTCGGCGCTGAAGTCCTTCTGGTTGCGAACCTGGTACTGGATGCCGTCGCAGGTGGTCGGACTATAGGGTCCGAAGGTCGAGCCGTTGGCCGGGGCGAAAATGAACGGCACGGGAATCGCGCCGATGGCGCCCGGTGCGTTGACCGGGAAGCCGGTGTTGGCGGCAGTTGTGGCAAAGCATTTGTTCACCGCCGTCTGGCCCGAAGGCAGGGCCGCGCTGATATAGCGCGCGAAATCGGCGGAGGTTCCATCAGCCACCAGATCCTGCTTGACGTCAGAATAGAGCAGCCAGGCGATCAGCTTGGTGCCACCAAAATCATGATCGATCTTGGCGGAGGCGTCGAAACTGGTCTGGTCGTTGGTCGGGCGGATGTTGCTGTAGAAACGAAACACGTGGTCATTGATATCTTCATAGAACTTCGGGTTCACAGCCGCGAAGTTGGGCAGGTGAAACGCGGCATTGAACGGCAGCGAGGCCCCGTGGAATTCGCCATAGCGGGCCTTGAGATCGATCTGCGTGTCGCTGCTCATGCCGAATATGACGCGGCCATCGATGCCCCAGCTTTGCTTGTCGTCGACCACCTTGGCATTGCCAAGGAAGATGTTGCGATAAAATCCGTCGGTGGAGCTGTAGTTGCCCGACAGAACAAAGCCCGCACCTTCGCCCAGCGGCCCGGCGACGTGGGCGCTGGCATCCCAGGTGTTTGCGTTGGCGTAGGACACTTTTGCGGCACCGCTGAAAGTTTCGGTGGGCTTGATCGTTTGCAACACGATCGCTCCGGCGGCAGCGTTGCGTCCATAAAGCGCGCCTTGCGGGCCCTTCAGTACTTCGACCTGGCGCACGGTGCCCTGCACCTGGTTGAGCTGGGCGGTGTTGGTCTTGAGGATGCCATCGACCACTAGGGCGACCGAGCTTTCCGCATCACGCGCACCGTTGATGCCGCGGATGTTGATTTGCGTGTCACCAGCTTCAGCTGTGCCCGTAACGATCGTAACGCCGGGGGTAAGCCGCGCGAAGTCTTCAGCCTTGTTCGCTCCGGTGGCTTCGAGCGCGGCAGCGGTGAGCACTGCGACTGATGCCGGAACATCCTGCAACCGCTCATTCTGGCGGCGGGCAGTGACGATGATGGCGTCACTATCTCCCTCGACCGCGCCGGACTGGGCCGTCTGGGCAAAGGCGGGCGTCGCGCCCAGAACGAGACCGATTGCAGAGGCGGTGAGCAGCAGCTGTGTGATACGCATGATGAGTTCCCTGGCCTGTTTTGCCGCTGACATTTACGGCCCGAAGGCATTCGCAGCTTGATTGAGATGCTGCATATTGTATACTGATGCCTACGGTCAAGTCTCAAAGGGCAAGTCATGTCGCGCGCTTCCGATCATGCCTATACCGCCATCCGCGGAATGATCCTGTCGGGCCAGCTCGCTCCTGGTGCGCAGCTCAGCGAGGAAGCCCTGGCCGACAGCTGCGGCGTCTCACGAACCCCGGTTCGGGATGCCCTGCGGCGGCTCGAATCCGAACTGTTCATCCGCCGCAGCGAATCGCAGCGTAGCTTTGTCGCCGAATGGTCACTCGACGACCTGCAAGACGCATTTGAACTGCGCGCCATGCTCGAAGGCCAGGCAGCGCGGCGTGCGGCGGAGCGAATAACTGCGCTCCAGCTTGAGCAGTTAAGGGCGCACAATCGTCGGATTTACGAGGCGGTCAGCGCGAAACAGCCAGATGTCGGGAAATTCCTCGAGCACAACAAGCTGTTCCATAAGATCATTCTTGACGCTGCCGGTTCGCAGCGTCTCGCCAGGATGCTCGGCTTGCTGATCGAGCAGCCGGTGGTGTGGCGCACCGCCCAGAATTATGGCCGCGACAACCTTCAGCGCTCGCATCATGAACACGAAGATCTGCTTGCCGCATTCGCACGCAGCGACGGGGTTTGGGCGACAGCAATCATGACCGCCCACATCCGACGCGCCTTCCACGCCTATGCTGACGCCTATAAGGCACAACTGGCCGACCCGCAGCTCTCCGCAGCCTGAATTTGTATACAGATTTCACATCGAGACCCGCAATGACCCGCACTATCGAATTCATCGAAGTTGGCCCGCGCGACGGGTTGCAGAACGAGAAAACGCTGATCGCGACCGAAGCCAAGCTCGAACTTATCCGCCGCTCGATTGCCGCAGGGGCGCGGCGCATCGAAGTGACCAGCTTCGTCAATCCCAAGAAAGTGCCGCAGATGGCCGATGCGGAGGCGGTTTGCGCCGGACTGCCCGAAGACGCCGCAGTCACCTATATCGGTCTGGTGATGAACCAGCGCGGTGCCGAGCGCGCCATCGCAACTGGCCGGATTGACCAGCTTGGCGCAGTCAGTGTCGCCACCGACAGCTTCGCAATGGCCAATCAGGGCCAGTCCAGCGACGAATCGGTCGACGCCGCGAAAGCAATCATCGCTGCCGCCCGCGCCGCCGGGCGCAGCGGTCAGGCGACGATCTCGGGCGCTTTTGGCTGTCCTTTTGAAGGCGAGGTATCCGAAGACCGGGTGGTGGATATGGCGATAAGGCTGGCCGAGGCCGGCCCCGCCGAGATTGCGCTGGCCGATACGATCGGCGTCGCTGACCCGGCGCATGTGGCGCGACTGGTTGCGCGTGTTCGCCAAGCGATCAATCCGCTGCCAGTGCGGGTCCATTTCCATAATACCCGCAATACAGGTCTCGCCAATGTCTGGGCGGCAGTCGAGGCGGGGGCAAGCGTTGTCGATGCTGCACTCGGCGGGCTCGGCGGCTGTCCTTTCGCGCCGGGCGCGGCGGGCAATGTGCCAAGCGAAGACGTGGTCTACATGCTCGAACGCGCCGGGGTCGAAACCGGTATGGATCTGGCAAGGATGATCGAGGCGAGCCAATGGCTGGCCGAAGTGATGGGACGCAAACTGCCGGGGATGGTGGCGCTAGCGCCGTTGTTTCCCCGGGCAGCTTAGGGAGAATACAAGGATGGGTTATCGCCTGGGAGTGGACGTCGGTGGAACCTTCACCGACCTGCTGCTGTTCAACGTCGAAACCGGCGCCTTCTGGCGCCACAAGACGCCATCAACACCGCATGACAGCTCTGAGGGCATCCTGAATGGGGTAGCTGCGATCTGCGGCGAGGCAGGTGTCGCCGCCGAAAACATCGAATATTTCCTTCATGGCACCACGGTAGCAACCAATGCCGTGCTTGAAGGCAAGGGTGCGCGGGTTGGCCTGGTCACCACTGAGGGCTTTCGCCATGTCCTGCAAATTGCCCGCAGTTTCGTTCCCGGCGGCCTTGCTGGCTGGATTATCTGGCCCAAGCCGACCCCGCTGGCGCGGCTTGAGGACACCGTCACGATCAAGGGGCGAATGAGTGCCGAAGGCCATGAAATGCGCCCACTGGATGACAGCGACATTCGCGCTCAGCTTGCCAGGCTCAAGGCACAAGGGGTCGAAGCGATCACCGTCAGCCTGATCAATGCCTTTGTGAACGGCGCGCATGAAAAGCGGGTCGGCGCGCTGGCGGCGGAAATTATGCCCGAGGTGCCGATCTCGCTGAGCCACGAAGTGCTGCCCGAAATGCAGGAATATGAGCGCACCCTCACCACGGTCGCCAATGCCGCAGTGCGCCCGGTGGTTGGCAAATATGTTGCCAGCCTGCGCACCAAGTTGGCCGCTGCCGGGATGGCTGGAAAGCTGTCACTATTGCGATCCGACGGCGGGCTGATGAGCGCGCAAAAGGCAGAGGAGCACCCGGTCAATATCCTGATGTCCGGCCCGGCCGGCGGTGTGACCGGGGCGCTGTGGGTTGGCAAGAATGCCGGCATCAAGAACATCCTGACACTCGACGTCGGCGGGACCAGTACTGACGTTGCGCTGATCGAGAATCTCGAACCGCGCCGGGTTCGCACGACCGAAGTCGGCCACCTCTCGGTGCGGGCATCTTCGCTCGATGTGAAGACCGTTGGCGCGGGCGGCGGGTCGATTGCCTATGTTCCGGACCTGACCAAGGCACTGCGCGTCGGGCCGCAATCGGCAGGCGCGGTGCCTGGGCCGGTCTCCTATGGCAAGGGCGGCGAACTGCCAACCGTGACCGATGCCAATGTCGTGCTGGGCTATCTGCCCGAAAACCTGCTCGGCGGCAGCTTCAAACTTGATCGCGAGGGCGCGAAGAAGGCGGTGCAGACCATCGCCGATGCACTCGGCATCGATCTGATGGCGGCGGCGCGCGGCATCATCGATATCGTCAACGAGAACATGTTCGGCGCGCTGCGCATGATCTCGGTTCAGCAGGGCTATGATCCGCGCCATTTCGCGCTGATGGGCTTCGGCGGCGCCGGCCCGCTCCATGTCAATGCCGTGGCCCGGCTGATGGGCTCCTGGCCGGCGATTTCACCAGTCTCTCCCGGCGTGCTCTGCGCGCTGGGCGATGCGACCACGCGGATGCGCACCGAAACCGCCCGCAGTTTCTCGCGCCTCGCTTCAACCACTGATGCCGAAGAGCTGATCGCCATCCTTGTCGAAATGGCCGCGCAAACCCGCGCCGAGTTGATCTCGGACGGCGTGCCCGAAGGCGAAATCACCAGCGAGTTCGAAGTCGATGTCCGCTATGTCGGCCAGGCCTTCGAAGTGCCGCTGACCATCACTGCGGATCTGTTGCGAAACGACGGTATAGCTGGCATTTTGGGGCGCTTTGACGCAGAGCACAATCGGCTCTTCACCTTCAACATGGACACTGCGCACGAGATCGTGAACCTGCGCGCCGTGGCATTGGGCCAGGCTCTCGATCTGCCCGCAGCCGAGCTGGCCAAGGGCGACGGCAATCCTTCCGCGGCAAAAATGCGCGACCATACTTTGTGGATGGACGGGCGCGAACAGGCAGCGGTGATCTTTGACCGCACCAAGCTGCGGCAGGGTGATATTATTCCTGGTCCGGCAATCGTGGTCGAAATGGATTCGACCACGCTGATCGAGACCGGCTGCATCGCCACGGTCGACCATGTCGGCAACATTTTGATCAATCTGGCCTGAGGGGAGACGACACCATGCCCGCAACTATCGTCGAGACCAATCCCGCCCCTTTCAAGTCGGTACCGATTGACCCGGTAACGCTGGACATCATGGAAAACGCACTGCGCAATGCGCGGATCGAGATGGACGCGACGCTGGTGCGTACCGCCATGTCGCCCGGCATCCGCGAACAGGGCGATGCCTTCCCACTGATCGCCGATCACACCGGCAAGATGATCGTGGGCCAGTTCGGCAGTTTCATCGGTGGCTTTCTGACGCAGTTTGATGGAACGCTGGAAGACGGTGACATGATCTTTCTTTCCGATCCCTATAGCTGTGAGGGTGCAGTCAGCCATTCCAACGACTGGCTGGTGCTGCTGCCGGTGTTCAAGGACGGGCGGTTGATCGCTTACACCGCGATGTTCGGCCACATGTCAGACATTGGCGGCAAGGTAGTTGGATCAATGCCGATCAATGCCCATTCGATCTTCGAGGAAGGGGTGCGCATCCCGCCGGTCAAAATCTGGAAAAAAGGCGAATACAACGCCGATCTGATTAAGCTGGTGATGCACCAGACCCGCAAGCCCGACTGGTGTCAGGCCAATCTCAACGCGCTGATTGCTTCGTGCCGGGTCGCGGCGCGCCGGGTGATCGAAATGGCGGAGCGCTTTGGCGACGATGTCTATATTTCCGCCACCCAGGAACTTCTGGCCCGCAACCACCGCGCCATGAAATCGCTGATCGCCATGGCGGTGGCCGAGGAGCCCGTCAGTTTCGAAGACTATATTTGCGACGACGGCATGGGCTTTGGCCCCTATAAAATCCGCTGCACGATGCGGCGTGATGGCGAGAAGGTGGTGCTCGATTTCGCAGGCACAGACCCGCAAAGTGCCGCCTCAATCAACTTCTACCTCAACGAAAACATGTTCAAGATGTTTTTCGGCATCTACATGATCATGGTGTTCGATCCGCAGATCCTGTTCAATGACGGGTTCTACGATCTGATCGACGTACGCATCCCGCAAGGCTCGCTGCTCAAGCCAAAGTTCCCCGCCGCATTGTCTGGGCGCACCCACGCGCTGGGGCGGATTTTCGATATTCTCGGCGGGCTGCTTGGCCAGAAGACCCCGGAATTCCTCAATGCAGCAGGATTCAGCTCCAGCCCTCATCTGTTCTATTCCGGCAACGACAACCGCCCCGGCAAGCATGGCGAGTGGTTCCAGCTGTTCCAGATCGGCTTTGGCGGCATTCCCGGCCGCCCGATGGGCGATGGGCCGGACGGGCATTCGCTGTGGCCGGGCTTCACCAATGTGCCCAACGAGTTCCTTGAGCGCTATTTCCCGATGGTAATCGAGTGCTACGAGACCGAGCCTGACAGCGGCGGCGCAGGCCTGCACCGTGGCGGCAATGGCATCCGCATGACCTACCGGTTTCTTGCCGCGGGAACGATCTCGATCCACGATGATCGCTGGTTCGTGCCGCCCTGGGGCGTCAACGGCGGGCTTCCCGGCCAGCGCGCCCGCAAGATCCTCGAAAAGGCCGATGGCACAGAGCAGATTGTTGGCAACAAGGTCGAGGATATCGTGGTCGAAGTCGACGACAAGCTCCACTTCATCACCTGGGGCGGCGGCGGCTGGGGCGATCCGCTGGAACGCGAGCCGGCGCTGGTTGGCCTTGAGATTACCCAGGGCCTGGTCACGCCGGATGGCGCGCGCGCTTATGGGGTGATCGCCAATGCCGGGGGCGAGGTCGATGCCGCAGGCACAGCGGCTAGGCGCGCGGAAATGCGCAGTGCGCGCGGGCCCTTGTCGCTGTTCGACTATGGCCCCGGCATCGATGCCCTGCGCGCCAATTGTCTTGCCGAAACCGGCCTGCCCGCGCCGGTTCAGCCGGTCTGGCCGATGCTGGAAGCGGCAGACTAACCGCGATGAACAATGGAGCATTGCAGGGTCTGCGCGTCGTCGAGTTGGGCCAGCTGATCGCCGGTCCATTTTGCGGCCAGCTGCTGGGCGACATGGGCGCGGATGTGATAAAGGTCGAGCCGCCCATGATCGACGGCGTCGGGGGCGATCCGATGCGCGACTGGGGCCAGGGCGAGGACAAGGTCAACTGGGAAGTGATTGCGCGCAACAAGCGTTCGGTCTCGGCCAATCTGCGCATTGCCGAAGGCCAGGCACTGGTCCGCAAGCTGATCGCCACGGCCGACATTCTGATTGAAAACTTCAAACCGGGCACGCTCGAGAAGTGGGGCCTGGGTCCCGATGTGTTGCATGCCGAGAACCCCGGGCTGATCATCGCGCGCATGTCGGGCTACGGTCAGACCGGGCCCTATTCGAACCGCGCCGGTTTCGGCGGGATCGGCGAGGCTATGGGCGGCTGGCGCTACATCGTTGGCGAGCCTGACCGTCCACCGAGCCGGATGGGAGTCTCGATTGGCGATACGCTGACCGGGACCTATGGCTGCATGGGCGTGCTCGCCGCGCTGCATGCCCGCGCAAAGACCGGCAAGGGCCAGGTGATCGATGCTGCGCTCTATGAAAGCGTGCTGCAGGTGATGGAAAGTCTGGTGCCGGAATATGACCACATGGGCCTGATCCGCGAACGCTCCGGCTCATTCCTGCCCGGCATCGCGCCGTCAAATGTCTATAGCTGCAAAGACGGCGAATATATGATCGGCGCCAACAAGGACTCGCTGTGGAACCGTCTGGCCGAAGCAATGGGCCGGCCCGAGCTGGGCGACGACCCGCGCTATGCCACCCATGTCGCCCGCGGGACAAACCAGATCGAGCTCGATGCGATGATCAATGACTGGTCAAAGATGCTGACCATCGAGGAAGTCGACACGCTGATGATCGAATTTTCGATCCCGGCTGGGCGGGTCTATCGCGCGCCCGAAATGCTCTCCGACCCCCATTTTGCTGCGCGCGAGGCGATCATCGAAGTTGAGACCGAACGCTTCGGCAAGATCAAGATGCAGAGCGCATTCCCCAAGCTCTCGGCCACGCCTTCGGGCGTGCGCCGTCCTGCCCCGTCGGCGGTCGGTCAGCATAATAGCGAAGTTTACGGCGAGCTTCTGGGGCTGGGCGCGGCCGATCTGGCACAATTGCAGGCCGCGGGCGCTATCTGATGCCCAAGGACACAGGCGACCTCTCCGCAAATTATGCAGGCGCCTTCGATGGCCACCTGCCCTTCGGCCAGCGCCCGGCGCTGCTGATCGTTGATTTCGTCGTCGCATATCTCGACCCCGCCTCGCCGCTCTATGCCGGGGTCGAGGATGCGCTGGCGAGCAATGAGCGTCTGCTGGTAGCGGCACGAGAGGCCGGAATTCCGGTGCTGTTTACCAATGTCGTCTATACGGCAGGCGGCGCGGACGGCGGCGTGTTTTACCGCAAGGTGCCCGCGCTCAAGCTGTTTGACCGGGGCTCGCCGCTCGGCGCATTTCCCGCGAGCCTCCAGCCGCGCGAGGGCGAGTTGGTGATTTCGAAGCAATACGCTTCCTCCTTCTTCGGCACTCACCTGTCGGCGACCTTGACAGCGATGGGCATCGACACTCTGCTGATCACCGGGCTTTCCACCTCGGGTTGCGTGCGCGCCACCGCGCTTGATGCCTGCCAGCACGGTTTCCTGCCCTTCGTGGTGCGCGAGGCCTGCGGCGACCGCCATCCAGGGCCGCACGAAGCCAATTTATTCGACCTGCAAGCAAAATATGCTGAGGTTATTTCCGAAGCACAGGCAATCGCGCATCTGCTGGCACTATGACAGACCTCACCAAGCTCACCGCTCCCGCCCCCTCGCCCTCCGCCGCCGCATTTCTGGCGCGCGCGCCCCACGGACTGCTGATCGGCGGAGAGTGGCAAGCGGCAACTGACTGCTTCGACACTGTCGACCCCGCCACCGGAAAGTTGCTTGCGGTCGTAGCGAAGGGCGATGCGGCTGCGATAGACCGCGCGGTTTGCTCTGCGCGGGCCGCACTGGAAACCGGCGCTTGGCCAAGCATGACGCCAATGGACCGGGCCAGGCTGCTGTGGAAAATTGCCGACCACCTCGAAACGCATATCGACGAACTGGCCGAGCTGGAAACGCTCGATCAGGGCAAGCCGCTCTTTGTCGGGCGCTGGGCCGAAATTCCGGGAGCCATCGCGCAGTTCCGCTTTTTCGGCGGGCTGGCCAATCAGATTGAGGGAACCACGATCCCGACCTCGGTCAACTATCAGCCGCCGGGCAAGCAGGTCTTCGCCTATACCGTCAAGGAACCCGTCGGGGTGGTCGCGGCGATTGTGCCGTGGAATTCGCCGCTGGTGCTGACCGCGATGAAACTTGCGCCGGCGCTGGCGGCAGGCTGCACCCTGGTGCTCAAGCCTGCCGAAGACACCAGTCTCACCGCAATCCGCTTGCTTGAGCTGATGGTTGAGGCAGGACTGCCCGCGGGCGTGGTCAACCTTATCACCGGCTTTGGTCGCGACACCGGGGCGGCGCTGGCCGCACACCCGGGCGTCGACAAAATCGCCTTCACCGGATCGACCGCCACTGGCCGCGCGATCATCGATGCCGCGAAGGTCAACTTCAAGCGGTTGACACTGGAGCTTGGCGGCAAGAGCCCCGTGGTAATCCTGCCTGATGCCGATCTTGATCTGGCCATTCCCGGCGCGGCGAACGCGATCTATTTCAACGGCGGCCAGGTCTGCGTCGCCGGGTCACGGCTCTATGTGCATGACAGCGTGTTTGACCGGGTGGTCGAAGGCATTGCTGCTGCGGCCAAGGGCATGGTACTGGGCCACGGTCTCGATCCGGCAACCCAAATGGGGCCGCTGGTCTCGCAAGGTCACGCAGCAAAAGTTGCGCAGTTCATCGCCGACGGCAAGGCGGATGGGGCCTCGATCTTGGCTGGCGGGGAGGTCGCCGGACCTAACGCCAGCTTCATCACCCCCACCTTGATCACCGATGTCCGCGCTGACATGGCGATGGTGCGCGAGGAGATATTCGGACCCGTCGTGGTGGCGCAGCGCTATAGCGATCTGGATGAAGTTGTCAGTGCCGGCAACGACAGCGACTATGGCCTCGCCGCCAGCATCTGGACCGAAAGCCTGAGCAGCGCCCACCGCCTCGCCGGCCGGATGCGTGCCGGAACGGTCTGGATCAACACCCATGCGATGTACGACGCATCCCTGCCGATCGGCGGAATGAAACAATCGGGATGGGGCCGCGATTCGGGTTTGGGTGCGCTGGATAATTACCTAGAGACCAAGACCGTCTGCGCGGTGCTCTAGCCGTCTGGCATAACCTTGCGTTTGGTGATCCCCGCACTCACGAAGCGCCATGCCGCCTTGCGCGTAGTCAGCCATTTTATCGCCACGCCGGGCTTGCTCGCCTTAAGCACCTCAGCGACCAGGAAAGGGACCACCGTCTCAACCCGGTCGGCCAGGATGTTGTAGAGACGCTTGGTCTTTTCCCATGCGGCAGGATCGACGTCCTTGGTCTCCGCGAGCAGATCAGTGACGACGATCCCCGGGCTGATCGTGCCGAGCAGGACCGGCGAGCCCTTGATTTCCTTATTGATGCTCTTGGTGAAATAGGTCAGTGCGGCTTTGGTTGCTCCGTAAATCGTCAGGCCGGGCGCGATCATGCCGTCGGAGCCAAAGCCTTCGAAGTTGAAGATCTTGCCGCTGCCTTGCGCGCTCATTCCGGCGAGCGGCACCTGGGTGCCCCAGATCATTCCCCAGATATTGGTCGCAATCACCGGCTCGATATCGGCCCGGGTGAGATGTGGCAGATTGAGTTTCGGCCCGGCAAGGCCAGCGTTGTTGATCCAGATATCGACGCTTTCAAGCCCGGCGGCGGCAGCATCCCACAGTGCCTGCACCTGATTGCGCTGGCTGACATCGCAAGGTTGACCAATCACCTTGCCGCTGCCTGGCGCTGAGCCGACTTCGGCCACCGCCGCATCGACCGCCACGCTCCCGCGCGAGCTCACCATGATATTATGGCCCAGCCTTCTGAATTCCTTCGCCAGCCCCAGGCCGATCCCGCGTGTGCTGCCTGTTATTACAACATTGGCCATTTTCTTGTCTCCCCCTCAGATCGGACAGTTCACCGCATCATAAGCAAACAGCCCGAGCGAATCCTCATTCTGGATCGGCCCTTTGCCGAAGCTTTCAGGGTCCTTGCCCTGGAATTGCAGGCCCAGCAGGCGCGACTGGGTCTGCACCATAGTCGTGCGATCCAGCCGGGCGGCCTCGTATCGCTCCAACGCCTCGGCCTTGGAGAACTGGGTCAGGCATCGCGCCAGCACCATGCCATCCTCCATCGCGCTCGCCGCGCCCTGCCCCATGAACGGCAGCATCGCGTGCGCAGCATCGCCCAGCAGCGTCACCGAGCCGGCGATCCAGCTGTCCAGTGGCTCACGCGCATGCAGCGCCCATTTGAACAGCAGCTCGGGCGGGGTCGCCGCGATCATGGCCTTGAGCTGCGGTTCGGCATCGGCATAGTGGCTGAGTAGTTCTTCGCGGGTCGAAGGGATCGCCCAGCCCTCGTCCTCCCAGCCTTCGATATTGACGAAGGCGACATAGTTGACCAGCTCTTGCCCACGGATCGGATAGCGCATGAACAGCCGTTTTTCGCCGATCCAGATGCCCGGGTCAAGCGTCTGGACTTCCTCGGGAAGCGCCGAACGCGGCAGCACCCCACGCCAGGCGACTTGTCCGGTGAACAGCGGCGGCTGCGTCGCGAAAAGGCATTCGCGGGTTGGCGATTTCACCCCGTCAGCGCCGATAGCCAGCGATGCGCTTGTGCTGGTTCCCCCGGTGAAGCCCAGCTCAGCACAGCTGTGGTCGCTCGATATCCGCTCCAGCTGATGACCCAGCTGGATCGCTCCCGGCTGCGCATGCTCCAGCGCATCGGCCAGCATGCCGTGCAGATCGGCGCGGTGGAGATGGATATAGGGCGCGCCATATTGCGCTTCAGCCTCAGCGCCGCGGGTCCGCTCCACCAGGACCTTGCCGGTCTGCAGATTTTGCGTCAGCTGGCGCGGGGGTACCACGCCAAGACGGCGCATTCCCGCCTCGAGACCCAGCGCAATCATGATCCGGCTGGAGTTGGGGCTGAGCGTTATCCCCGCGCCGACTTCGCCCAGTTCCGGTGCCTGTTCATAGACAGCAACCTGGCGGCCAGCGCGCGCCAGCGCCAGCGCACATGTCAGCCCGCCGAGCCCGGCTCCGATGATCGCAATTTCATCCTTCATTTTGACCTCATGCCCTGCCTGCTTGTCGCGAACTTGCCGCACAAGACAGGTGATCGCCAAGTGGATAGAAGCAGGCTATGAATCGCAAGAGGACCGACCGGTCCCCACACTTGCGGCATTGGTCTTGGAGAGTCTGGGCAAACACAATGATCGGAAAATTCCTCTGGGGCGCGGCCTGGCGCACGCTTGCCTTTGGCGCCGTGGTAGGCGTGCCTCTGTGGTATGCCAACCGCGGGCCCGACTGGACGGGCGAGAAGCTGATCGAGGCGGGCGACACGCGGCTGGAAGGCAAAGTCGGCGTGGTCGTCGTCGCGCTGATACAACCCGAAACGTTCGACCAGCGGTTCTATTCGAACTTCGTCGAAAAGCTGTTCACCCAGGTCATACCGTGGCCCATCAATGTACTGGCCGGGGCTGATTCCGGAATTGTCCTGGTCGATCCCGACAAGCCGTTTCAGCAGCAACGCTATGTGCCCCGTCGGCTGATGGATATTTGGGGCCGCGAGGCTGACATCGACGGCATTCCCTGGGTGGAGAAATACCGCCGGGGCGAGCTGCGCTGGGAAAAACCTTCGGCGACCGTGCCACATGATCTGGGCTTTTATCTCTATCCGGCACGCAAGCAGGGCATGCGCACCGCAACGGCAAAGACAGTGATCAAGATGCGCTATGTCTATTATCCCGCGCTGCCCGGCGGCTATCTGCCGCACGCCAGCCAGACGCGGGCCATGGGGCAAGACGCGATTGAACTGGTCAAGGCGCGGCACGGGATTGTCGCGGGCGAGGTGATCGATGCCTTTGATCCCTATGCCAAGGAGCAGGCGATCCGCCGTGTGCTTGATGCCGGGGCCGATACAATCATCCTGGCCAGCACCCAGCCGATCTATTCGGATTTCGAGGAGCTGGAAGGCTCCTTCGTCGGGGTGCACAAGATTGTCGAGGTGTGGCGAGGGCAGCATGGCGGCAAGCGCATCAAGATCGTCATTCCGCCCTATCTGGCCAGCCAACCGACCTACGATCGTCTGATGCTGGCAAATTTTGCCGCCCATGCGCCGCAAGCCAGGGGGCCAGGCCAGGCCGCGATGGGTATTTTGACGCTGCACGGGTTGCCGGTCAGCCTGCTGGGCAAAGATAGCTGGAGCGGACGGGTTGCCGAGATGTCAAAACGGCTGGTGCCGCAGGTTGAGGCAATTCTCAGAACCAAAGGTTATGCCCGCGTCGAAGCCCATCTGGCGCCTGAAGCCTTCGGCGATCCGATCGAAGACCCGGACGACAAGCAAGTCTCGGTGCATGAGCTCTATACTCGCGCCCAGCGCGAGCATTTTGCCGTGGCCTTGGCCAGCCCACTGGAATTCATGGCAGAAAATACCGATTCACTGTTTGGCCATTCGGCGCTGATGTTCGACGGCTTTCCCGGCTACCGCACCTTTATGGGCCCGCCGCCGGGGACCGATTGGTCCAAGCCCTATGCCCGCCGCTTCCAGCTGGGCAAGACCAGCGTGATCTACGCCGGTGCGCCGGGCGGGGATACCCTGCCGCAGCAGAGCGCGGCGCTGGCCGATGCGATTGGCGCGGTTTTCGGGAAGTTAAGGTTGGGTTACCGATAGCTTCTCCGCCACCTCGGGTTTGACCCGTAGTGACGAAACGGAAATTCTCCCTCCCCGACCAGAGAGAACAGGCAAAAAAGAAGGGCGGCACCTGCGCGCGCCGCCCTTCACGTGCTCCCATCAGGGCGGGAGACGTTGGCTCAAATCGTCAGAACTTCACGCTCGCCCGCAGATTGAACGCGCGCGGGTTTGGCAGATAGGCGATGAAGGCCCGTCCCGGTGCAAAGCCTTCGGGCAAGCCGAAATCGATGTTGCGCTGCGCGCTCTGGATGACTTTGTTGTTGAACAGGTTGGTGACACCCGCCGTGACCGAAAAATTCTTGTACTCGGCACCGAATTTGAGGCCCCACAGCCAATATTGCGGCAGTCTCGCCAGATTGGATTCATCGGTGAAGCGTTCGGAGCGGTAGCTGCCGTTGATCTCCGCAAACAGGTTGAGGCTGTCGCTCACGCTGTGCTCATACAAGGCGGAAACATTAAGCGAATGGCGCGGGCTCTTGCCGACGTGCTTGCCGGAAAAATCAGCGCAAAGATTGCCGGCTTCGGCCCGATTGGTGTCCGATGAAGTCTGCCCGGCATTGACCCCGCAGGTGGCAAATGCTGCTGCTGGCGAACCGGGCGGCGGTCCCTGTACGTAGTTCTTGTATTTGGCATCGGTGAAAGCATAGCTGAGGCCCAGAGTCAGCGGGGCAGCGATCTTCAAGTTGATGTCAGCTTCAAAACCGGTGACGCTGACAGCAGCCGCGTTGACGATGCCGGCCGTGGTGACGTTGTTGGCTCCAGTCAGCTGGACGCCGATCTGCTGATCGCGATAGGTGTTGTGATAGACATCCATGTTAATCACCAAACGGCGATCAAGCCAGGTTGATTTGAAGCCGCCTTCGTAGGTCTTGACCGATTCCGCCCGGTAGAGCTGATTGGTCAGCGAAAACTGCTCGTTGGTGTTGAAGCCGCCGGGTTTAAAGCCTTCTGCATAGGATGCATAGATCATCATCTCGGGATTGAAGTGATATTCCGCAGTAAAGCGCGGCGTCCAGCGGCTGTCCTTGACCACGCCGACCTGCGGGCACGCCACCACCACGCCGGGCGGCGGCGAGGTCGTCGGAGCAGTCGGGCTGAAAGTTGCGCCTTGGGCAAGGCCGGGAATGCATGTCGGCACAAGCTTGGACAGCGACACATCCTGGCGCCGCAAACCAGAGGTGTTGTAAGTGATTTCATCGTTGTTATAGCGCACCTCGGCTGAAAGTTTCAGGCCATCAACGATCTCCACGCTCGCCCCGGCAAAGAACGCGTAATATTCGGTCTGGCGCCTGGCGATGTCAGGAAAGGTCGCAACGGCAAGCGGGGCCGTGGCCAACAGGAACGGCGGTCCGGCAAGGTTTGAGGCCGGGTTGCGCAGCCAGAACTGGCTTGAGTTGATCAGGCTCGCCGTTTCACTGAACTTCTGGCCACCGATCAGCAGGTTGAACCGATCAGAATCAAACGTCCAATAGGCGACGTGATCGGTGTGCTTGTTCCGATAATCGAGTGACTGCAACACCGACAGTGACAGGATATTGTTTCCGACAGGTGCGGCGAAGCTCGAAAAATCGCCGTCCTGCTCGACCATCGAATGATCTTTCAGGTAGCCGAAATTATAATGGAATTTGCCGAAGCTGCCTGAATCCCATTCGACACTGATCGAACCAATTGTTGAATCCATCTTCATGCCGAACGGCGGCTGGCCGGTAATCGGATTGTTGCCCATCTGGACATTGGCTTCAGACGCGCTGATCGTGCCGACATAGGTGCCCCTGGTGCAGGCCGCGACAACCGTAGCTGGCAAGCCGGTGAGCGAAGGCGGGCACGCCGACGGCGGCGTTCCAGGCGGCCCCGCGGTAAACGTGCCGCCAGGTGTCGCAAGCCGCGTATTCGCGCCAATATAGGCGGTCGGATTATCGGTCGCGGTGTCTTTGCTATACTGGAGACGGCCAATGATCTTGAGGCCAGTTGCCGGTGTCAGCAACAGCGAGCCGGCGATGCCCTCATTGTGTTCGCCGCCAAGCCGCCCGCCATTGACCGGGTTGCGGTAATATCCGCCGAAATCACGGTAGCTCCCATTCAACCGGAATGCGAGAATGCCGGGGGCGATGGGACCAGTGATGGACCCGGTTACGCCATAAAGGTCGCCCGATCCGACTTCTCCGGAAATCTGCCCGCCAAATGCAAATTCGGGCTTCTTGGAAATATAATTGATCGCTCCTGCAAAAGCATTGCGGCCATAGAGCGTTGCCTGCGGCCCTTTGACCACTTCGATCCGTTCGAGATCAAACAGGCTCATGCGCAGCGCCGCAGAACCGCCGGCAATCGATAGATTTTCGCCAGAGAGGTCTTGCCCGTCGAGCAATACTGCGACAGATGGCCGCCCGCGTTCCGCCTGCATCCCGCGAATGGCGGGACGTGTGTCATTGGGGAAGCCACCGATGTCAAAGGTCAAACCGGCCGTGAGCCTGGTTAGATCTTCGACGCGACGAAGCGATTCTCGCTCAATCTGCGTCGGAGAAAAAGCGCTTACCGACAGCGGAATGTCCTGGATTGATTCCTCGCGTCTGCGCGCCGTGACAATTATTTCGTTGCCAGTTGATTCCAAAGCCTCAGGCTTGACCGATTGTGCCTGCGCCGGAACGGCCGTGAGGCCCAGCATGATGCTGGCGAATCCACTACTGGTCATCAAAATGTTGCGTTTGGTCATGGTCACACCCCTTGGATTGCTTTGATTCGCCGTCCGGCAGCCCCCACTGCCAAAGCCCCTCTTGCCAAAAAGGGACCACTCGGTCAAACTTGCATTGTGAATCGACAAAAGGCAAGGCGTGACCGCACGAGGGCAGCGAGAAATGGCGAGAATATTCACCTATCGGACAAATTGACCAACGCGCGGCCTGCCCGCAGCAACAGCGTTCGGCGGCGCGAGACCGAAGATGTCATCATCGACGCCTTCGCGCGGATGCTGGTGCGCGACGGGGTTTCCGGGATCGGTGTCAATGCATTGGTCAAGGAGGCCGGGGTCGGCAAGAAGCCGCTCTATGACTATTTCGGCGGACTGCAGGGCGTGGCCGTGGAATGGGTGCAACGGCGCGGGATCTGGCCGCCGCTCGAGGAAATTGTCGGCGAGCCGCTGGACCTGTTCGACAAGCGCAGACCGGCGGAAAAGCTGCGGCTTATCAACCGGAAATGCGCAGAGATGCTGCGTGGCAATGCGCCCCTATGCGAGCTGCTCTCGGGAGAATTTGTCCGATCTACCGAAATGAAGCAGGCGGTAGAGCATGTCCGCCAGCTGGTCCGGCTCGATTTCGAGCGGGTTTTGCGCTCGGATCCGGTGCTGAGCGGCGATGACTATCTGGCACTCAACACCATTGCCTACGCTGCAACCACCTATCTCGCGCTGCGCGCCCACTGCCAGCCGCGCTTTTTCGGCTTTGACTTGTCGACCGAGACCAGCTGGCAGATTGTCATGAACATGTTTGATCGCGTGTTGGATAATGCTGAACTGGGTATCGCCAGCCGCGCAAAGGAAGTTGACTGAACGGTCACCAGCGGGAATTAGCCGGATCATGCGCAAGATGCGAACATATAGTCGTCAGTTCAGCCAGACAGCGAAGTGGCTGCATTGGCTTGCGGCATTTTTGATGCTGACTATCCTTTCGGCCGCGTGGAGCTTCGCATTTGTCGCTCCTGCCGACCGCGCCGGTGCGATTCCGGTGCATGTCTCGATTGGTCTTATTGTCGTTGGGCTGACTCTGGTAAGGCTGGCCTGGCGCATGGCCGCTTCGCCCCCGCCAATTCCCCCCGGCACCCCAGGCTGGATGCAGCGCGGTGCGAGCATCGGCCATTTCTTGCTCTACGCACTGATCCTCGTCCAGGGCGTACTGGGGATCTGGATGGCGGCCCTTTCGCCAATTGATATCCGCGTCTTCAATGGCTTCGACCTTTCCGAACTGGCGCCGGCAAGCGCCGGATCAGTTGCCGGACTGCGGCGGATCCATTTCGCCGTCGCCTCTCTGCTCACCGCGACCATCTTCGGACATGTCGCCGCGGCGCTGTGGCACCACTTCATACTGCGTGACGATGTGCTCATCCGGATGCTACCTTTCGGCGGACTGTGGCAGCGGCTGACTGCACCTGAGCGGGCTCGCGCCGCGCGATTCCCTTCGGTGGGCGCCGAGAACTGGCCCAAGCGGCTGCGGCCCCGGAGGGCGAAATCATGACTGCGCTGCGACCTTTCGCACCGGGCGACATTTTCGTCACCGCCTCAACGCTCGACGAAAGCGCCCGCTTTCCCACCGGCCAAGGTAAAGTGCTTCAATTCGACCGCCATTGGCAGCCCAAAGGCAGTTATGAAACCGGCCACACCGGGTTGATCTCGGCGCTGGCGCTAGACCTGGCGGGCAATCTCCACGCGCTTGACCCGCAGGCGCGGCGGATCACCAGCCTGGGCCCGGACGGCGCGGTGATCGGCGCATTCGCGAAACTGCCCGAACGCGCATATGGCTCGATGATCGTGCTGCCCGACGGCGACTTCCTGATCGGCGAGCACATGGTCGGTCAAATCCCCGGCTTTTCAGGCGACGGCAAGGTCTACCGCGTCGCGGCGGACGGCTCCGTGCTGGCGGCCTATGATACAGAGACCAATGGCGGGATGGGCGGTTTTTTGGGGGTAACGCATATGGCGCTGTCGGCCGATGGCCAGACGCTCTATCACACCAGCGAGACCGGAGCCCATGTCTATGCGCACGATCTGGCGGCAGACCGCCGCCTCGGCGCGGTCTACACGTGCAGTGACCCGCCCCCGCTAGTCTTCGGACTCGCTATGCTTGCCGACGGCGAGCTGATGCTGGCCTGTGGCAGCGAATTTCGCCGGATTGATCCAATCAGCGGAACCGCTCGTTCTATAGCTATGCCCGACGGGCGCGGCTGGGCGGTGGCGATTGGCAGAGGGGAGCAACTTTGGGCGCTTGATTTTTTCGGCGGACGAGTCGCCTTGATTGACCTGGCGAGCGGCGCAGCCAAACAACTGCACGAGCTGGGCCTGGCCAAATGTCTGACCGGTATCGCCGAGTTTCCGGCATGACAATTCAAGGAAGCTGATTGATGATTATCAACCAATGGTATGTCGCCGAAGATGTGGCGAATATCACTGATAAGCCGAAACGGGTGAAGCTGCTCGGTTTCGATTTCGTGCTGTTTCGCGATGAAAGCGGCAAGATCAATTGCCTTTCGGACGTCTGCGTCCATCGCGGGGCTTCGCTTGGCGCGGGGCGGATGGAGAATGGCTGCGTTGAATGCCCCTACCACGGCTGGACCTACAACGGCGCGGGCAATGTCACCAGGATTCCCTCGCTCCCGGCTGATCAAAAGATCCCGGCGCGGGCACGGGTCGATTCTTATCCGGTCGAGCTGAAATATGGGTGGATCTGGGTGTTCCTCGGCGACCTGCCCGAAGCCGAGCGCCCGCCGTTGCCCGACTTCCCCGAGTATGACGATACCGCCAACTGGCGCACCGTGCGCGGCGAGTGGCTGTGGCAAGCGGATTATGTGCGGGTGGTCGAAAACGGGCTCGATTTTGCCCATGCCCCCTTCGTCCACCCCAGCTTCGGCGACCGCGACCGCGCCGAGATCCATGACTTCGAGATGGAGCAGGACGAATGGTCTGCCCGCGCCAAGGTCACCTACATTCCGCCGCGCCCCAAGGGCGTGTGGAGGTTTGTGCGCAAGGAGCGCACAGCAGTGCAGGCGCAGCCTAGCTATCATTGCTCGGGCGCGACAATGCGCCTTGATGTCTGGCTGACCCCGACCTGGCGCATGGTGATCTTTGACGTCAATACCCCGATCGACGAGAACACCACGCTGACCCGCTGGATAATGGCGCGCACCTTCTTTCGCCAGAAGTTGTGGGACAGCGACAGTGTCAAACGCACGATCAAGATCTTCGAGCAAGACACCCGCATCGTCGAGGAGATCTGCCA
>JANLOZ010000295.1:0-8765 GCA_031366845.1 Novosphingobium sp.
TGCCTGCTCGAACGCCGCTTCGTTACCTTCGGCGACAGTGATATTGGCGATTTCGGTGACCATGGTCTGCTCCCTTGTTATTCAGCGGGTGCGTCATCGCGGCTAGCCGGGGGCAATGCAACCTGGGCAACCTGCCCGCCACGGCAGATCGCTCCAGCGAAATGGTGCCCCAGCAAAACGGCGCGCCTCCCGGGGGGAAGCGCGCCGCTGCATTTTGGCCCTTGCCAGACTGTTACCAGCCGCGGTTACGGCGATAGCGGTTATCGCCATCGCGGTCGCCGTCATGATCACGGTAGCCGCCATTGTTATAACCACCATTGTTATAACCGTTGTTATAGCCGCCGTTGTTATAGCCGCCGTTATAGTAACCACCGTTGTTGTAGTTACCGTTGTAGTAGCCGCCGTTGTTGTAAACCTGGCCGTTGTAATAACCGCCGTTGTTGGTGTTGCGGTCATAGCAATAGCGCGGATCGTCGCGGTCACCGTCGCACCTGTTGTGCTTTTTGTTGCTCGAAGCAATCGCCGCGATGGCAAGGATGCCAAGCAGGCCCGCGCCGACAGCAATCGCTGTGCCGGTATCGTCATGGTGACGGTGGCCGCCCCCATAACCGCTGCCCCCATAACCGCTGCCATAGCCGCCCCCGCCGTAATATTGCGCCGAAGCCGGGGTGGCGCTGACAAGCGCGGTGGCGGCAAGGCCTGAGGCGAAAATGGTTTTCTTCAAAAAGCTGGTCATCGCACATCTCCGGCGGCGTTTCCGTGGCCCCATGCCTCGTGCGATTCGCCGCTTGAGAAGGGGTTTAGACTTCGCTGGATGAACGGAATTATTATGGATGTTGCAGCTTTCGTTCAGATTGGGGTTGGGTTTGGTGAATGGGGTGGGGGTTAGTTGACCAGCGCCAGACTCTACAATCCGCGCGTGCGTTATGAGCAGGCGGTCAACAGCCCCCGGTATTGATCGCTATTGAAGCAAGCCTTCAACGCCTCACTTAAAGGCCTAAGCCGCCTTCTTCCGCCCGGCCTTTTTGCGCTCGTTCGGATCGAGCAGCGCCTTGCGCAGCCGGATCGATTTTGGCGTTACTTCCACCATTTCATCGTCGTCGATATAGGCGATGGCCTGTTCCAGCGTCATCACCTTGGGCGGGGTGAGGCGGATGGCGTCGTCCTTGCCCGAGACGCGGAAGTTGGTCAGCTGCTTTGACTTCATCGGATTGACCTCGAGGTCGTCGGGCTTGGCGTTCTCACCGATGACCATGCCTTCATAGAGCGGGGTGCCGACGCCGACGAACAGGATGCCGCGCTCTTCCAACGGGCCCAGGGCATAGGCGTTAGCTTCGCCCGCGCCGTTGGAGATGAGCACGCCGTTCTTGCGGCCTTCGATCTTGCCCCTGTAGGGGCCGTACTTTTCAAACAGCCGGTTCATGATGCCGGTGCCGCGCGTGTCGGACAGGAACTCGCCGTGATAGCCGATCAGGCCGCGCGAGGGGGCGGAGAAGGTGATGCGGGTCTTGCCGCCGCCCGATGGACGCATGTCGGTCATCTCGCCCTTGCGGGTGGCCATCTTCTCGACAACGGTGCCAGCATATTCATCATCCACGTCGATCACGACGGTTTCGTAAGGCTCAGTCTGCTTGCCGGCCTCGTCCTCGCCATAGAGTACGCGGGGGCGGCTGATACCGAGTTCAAAGCCTTCGCGGCGCATGGTTTCGATCAGCACGCCAAGCTGAAGCTCGCCGCGACCGGCGACTTCGAAGGAGTCCTTGTCGGCAGATTCAGTAACGCGGATGGCGACGTTGCTTTCGCCTTCGCGCTCCAGACGGTCACGGATCATGCGGCTGGTCACCTTGGAGCCTTCGCGGCCGGCCATCGGAGAATCGTTCACCGCAAAACGTATCGACAGCGTCGGCGGATCGATCGGCTGGGCATGGAGCGGCTCGGTAACCGAAGGATCGGCGATGGTGTTGGCCACGGTGGCCTGGGTAAGCCCGGCGATCGAGATGATGTCGCCCGCACGCGCTTCTTCCACCGGAACGCGCTCAAGCCCGCGGAAGGCCATAAGCTTGGAGGCGCGGCCGGTTTCGACAATCTTGCCATCGCGATCGAGCGCGTGGATCGGCGAATTGACCTTGATCGTGCCGCTCTGCACCTTGCCGGTGAGGATGCGGCCGAGGAAATTGTCACGATCGAGCAGGGTGACGAGGAACTTGAACGGGCCATCGACATCGGCTTCGGGCGCGGGGACGTGGCGGACGATGGTTTCGAACAGCGGCGAGAGGTCTCCCGAACGCGCGTCCTGGTCGTCGCTGGCGTAGCCGTTGCGGCCCGAGGCATAGAGCACCGGGAAATCGCACTGCTCGTCGCTGGCATCAAGGCTGACGAACAGATCGAAAACTTCATCGAGCACTTCCTGCGCGCGGCCATCGGCACGGTCGATCTTGTTGACCACGACGATGGGCCTGAGCCCGAGCGCCAGCGCCTTGCCGGTGACGAACTTGGTCTGCGGCATCGCGCCTTCAGAGCTGTCCACCAGCAGGATCACGCCATCGACCATGGAGAGAATGCGCTCAACCTCACCGCCGAAATCGGCGTGTCCGGGGGTGTCGACAATATTGATATGCGTGGTGGTGCCATCAGCGCCGGCCCATTCCACGCTGGTGCATTTGGCGAGAATGGTGATCCCGCGCTCTTTTTCGAGGTCGTTCGAATCCATTGCCCGCTCTTCAACCCGCTGGTTGTCCCGGAAGGTGCCGGACTGGCGGAAAAGCTGGTCAACCAGCGTGGTCTTGCCGTGGTCAACGTGAGCGATAATGGCGATATTGCGAAGGGGGGCAGACATGTTTGGCTTTCGGAAGCTGGCGGAAACTGGAAGGGGCAGGTGCGTGTTGCACCGCAACATGGGCGCGCCCGTAGCCGATGCGGCCGCGTGGAGCAAGCACGACACTGCGCGCACAACGGTCAAGTGACTGTGACGAGAGAGCAACAGTCGGGCATTTGTGTTGCTGTTGAAACTATTTGCGATTGCGCTGAAGCCGCAGGATTCCTATGGTTTGGGCATAGGTAACCGGGGAAAGCATGGCCGATCAGCCATGCCGTAACGTCAATCACCGGTAGAGAGAGGAACTGCACCATGAAATCGACCACCTTTGGCCGTGCCGCATCGAATCGCGCCGGGCTTTTGCTTGGCGTTGCCGCCGTTTCGCTGATGCTTCCGGGCATGGCCAATGCGCAGAATGCCAAACCCGCAGCGGCTGAAGACACCGCGGCAGCCGAAGGTAACGAGATCGTCGTCACCGCGACCAAGCGCGAACAGACGCTGCAATCGACGCCGGTTGCGGTTACCGTGACGACCGCCGATGCCATCGAGCGCGCGCAGATCCGCGATATTCAAGGGCTGTCAACGCTGGTTCCCTCGCTGCGCACCACCCAGCTGCAAAGCTCGATCAGCACCTATTTCTCGATCCGCGGTTTCGGCAATGGCGCGAACAACCCCGGCATTGAAACCTCGGTCGCCGTGTTCGTTGATGGTGTTTACCGTTCGCGCTCAGCCTCGCAGATCGGCGATCTTCCCGATATTCAGCGCGTCGAAGTTCTGCGCGGCCCGCAGTCAACGCTGTTCGGCAAGAACGCGTCGGCCGGCGTTATTTCGATTGTTACCAAGGCGCCGCAGTTCAAGTTTGGCGGCAATTTTGAAGCCACCTATGGCAACTTCAATGCCATCACCGTCAAGGGCGTGGTCACCGGGCCGCTGAGCGAGACCGTCGCCGCGAGCCTGGCCGGCGGCTACAATCACCGCGATGGTTACGTTTATGACAGCGGCTACAATGGCAAGGCAAACGGGCGTAACCGCTATTTCGTCCGCGGCCAGCTGCTGTTTGAACCGACCAGCGATCTCAAGATCCGCCTGATCGCCGACTATGACAAGATTGACGAAAATTGCTGCGCGGTGTTCCAGCTGGCGAATGGCAATCCGGTGATCAACGCGTTGACCGGGCGGACAACAACTGCGCCCAATCCGTTCCTGGACGTGACCAGCTCCAATTTCCCATCGAACAACAAGGTGGAAAACTACGGCGCTTCCGCCCAGATCGATTATAACTTTGGCAATCTGGCGCTGACTTCGATCACCTCGTATCGCCGCAGCAATTCGGCAACCAACCAGGATTCGGATTTCTCGACGGGTGATTTCCTCGGCGCGAACACCGGCGATATCAGACTCAAGACCTTCACGCAGGAATTGCGGCTGGCCTCGAAATTCGATGGTCCGCTCAACTTCCTCGTCGGCGCCTATTTCTATGATGAAAATGTTTCCTACAAGAACGCGCTGACCTTCGGCAAAGACTTCCGCACCTTTACCAATATTGCTTCAGGCGGCGGTGTGACCAAGCTGGAAACGCAGATTCTTGGCCTGCCGCTCAACACCTTCCATAAGCAGGGCCAGGGAATTTTTGACGATTTCCGCATGCACGACAAATCGTATTCGGCATTCGGCAACTTTGATTTTGAAATCGGTAACCTGACGCTGACTGCCGGGGTCAACTACACCAAGGACAGCAAAACGGTTACGTCGAACACCGTTACCACCGATAGTTTCTCGGCGCTGAATCTTCCTGCCATCGTCACCTCGGCGATCAACACCAATGTCCGGTTGACAGTCGCTTCGCAATTGGGCCTGCCGGCTGGCACCGTCGCGAGTGATGCGCAAGTTGCCTTTTTCAATTCTGTGGCACCGGCCGGTTCATACAACGCGATTGTCGGCGGTGTTTCGGCGCAGATCAATCCAATCCTGGGACTTCGCGCGCTTCAGTTCCTGCCGCCGTTCCTCAACTTCCCCAACGCGGTTGAAAGCGGCAAGCTGACCGAGGACAATTTCTCCTACACGTTGCGCGCTGCCTACAAGTTCAACGAGCATCTCAATGCTTACGTAAGCTATGCGACCGGTTACAAGCCAGCCAGCTACAACCTTTCGCGTGACAGCCGTCCGTTCCCGTCAGACCTTGCCGCTATCCAGGCGGTTCCGGGGCTTGCACCAACCAACCTGACCACCGGCAGCCGCTACGCACCGGGCGAAAAGGCCAAGGTTCTGGAATTCGGTCTTAAAGGCAACTGGGGCGTGGTTTCGATGAACTTCGCCGCTTTCAAGCAGTCGATCGATAACTTCCAGTCGAACATTTTCACCGGCACGGGCTTTGCTCTCGCCAGTGCTGGCAAGCAATCGACCTATGGCTTTGAATTTGAAGGCACGGCGCACCCGGTCCCTGAATTGACGCTGAGCATGGCGGTTACCTATCTCAAGCCCAAGTATGACAGCTTCGTCAACTCGGCGCTCGGCGATGCTTCGGGTACTGTTCCAGCGGGTATCCCGCCAATCTCAGCCACATTTGGCGCGATGTGGAACCATGCTTTGGCCAATGACGATCACATCATCTTCCGCACCGATTTCCACTATGAAGCGCCTGTGCAGACCAACGAAGGCCTTCCCGCCTTTATTCAGCGCAATGCCGCGGGTGCGGTCGTCTCCTACCAGCCAGCGCTCGATGCCGCGCGCCCGTTCCGGCGCGAGGTCAAGGAGCTCAACGCTTCGTTGACCTATGCCATGAGCATGGGGCTGGAACTGTCGGCCTGGGGACGTAACCTGACCAACAACCGTTATATCACCACCATCTTTGACGTTCCTGCGCAGACCGGCAACATCGCCGGCTACACCAATGCGCCGCGCACATTCGGTGGTTCGGTTCGCTATCGTTTCTGATCCGGCTATCAGGTGAATACCAAAACGGGGGCCCTGAAAGGGGCTCCCGTTTTTTATGCGGCAGCTTGACCGCGCACAATACCCCTGTGACAAACGCAACAAGGAAAAAACCCTAGAGCGTGATGATTTTAGCATGAATCAAAGGCGCTTGCCATTAAATAGGGCCATTAAATAGGGACAGTCCCTATTTAATGCAATCAAGCTATGCAGCCATACTGAACGACGGGCAGGCATTAAATGGGGGCATTAAATGGGGACTGTCCCTATTTAATGCCCTCCGCGCCGATTTGGCCTGAAATCATCCTGCTCTAAAGTTCGCGCAGCGCCTGCGATGGCCGGGTGCGCAGCACCGGGAGCGAGGCGGCGAGCGCGAAGGTGAGCACCAGCAGCAGTCCGCCGCCAAGCACGCCGAACACCTCAGGCCAGTTGGGCAACCATTCAAAGGTGAACAGCTTGACCACCACCAGCCAGGCGATTCCTGAGCCGAGCGCCAGCGATACCAGCGCAAGCAGTGCCGCCAGCAAGCCATATTCACCGAGCTGGAGCAGGAGAAGCTGCCCCCGGCTCGCGCCAAGCACCCGCAGGATCACGCTGTCATAAGTGCGCGCCGCCCGCGCCGCAGCAATCGCGCCAAGCAGCACCGCGATCCCGGCCAGCACCGCGACCGAAGCCGCCGCGAGGATTGCCAGGCTCATTTGCGAGAGCAAGGCGCGCGCCTGTTTCAGCATCGGCCCGGTTTCGATTACCGAGCTTGAGGGAAAAGCACGGGCGAGATTGCGCAGAAGCGATGCCGGTTTAAGGCCTGCTGGCAGATCGATAGTAGCGGCAAGATTGTGCGGGGCATCGGCAATCGCATTGGGTGAGAACACCAGCACATAGTTGAACCCCATCGAATCCCAGTCAATCCGCCGGAACGAGGCAATCGTCGCCTCGCGCTCAACCCCGAGCAGCGATATCGCCATGTGGTCACCCAGATGGAGGCCCAGCGTCCCGGCCAGCTTCTCGTCGATGGAAACCAGCGGCGGTCCGCCGTAGTTCTTCGGCCACCACTTGCCTGCGGTCACCGTATTGCCCTCGGGCACTGCATCGGCATAGGTCAGCCCGCGCTCGCCTTTCAGCGCCCAGGCCTTTTCAGGAATGTCCTTGAGGCTGGACACGCGCACCATCGCGCCCGGCGGGCCATAGCCAAGGATCGCCCCGCGCAGCGCCGGGATCATGCGTATCTGCGCCTGCGGGGCGAGAGCGAGCACCGCGCCGCGAAACTCTTCGCCGCGCGGCTTGGGCACGTCCATCACGAAATAGTCCGGCGCGCGGGCAGGAACCCGGGCGGAAATATTGGCATCAAGACTGCTCGAAATCGCCGCCAGCAACACGAAGGCCGAAAGCCCGAACCCAAGCGCGGTAACCAGCGCGCCGGTCTGCGCGCCGGGCCGGTGGAGGTTGGCGATAGCCGCGCGCAGCAAGGGATTTGCCGGGCTGGGGATTGCCGCCAACCCCTGGCGAATTGCCCAGCCGAGCGCGCCCAGCAGCAGCAGCATTCCGGCGGTACCGGCAAGGAAACCGGCGGTCACCAGCCAATCGGGGGCGCTCGACAGCGCGAGCGCGACGATTGCGGCAAGCCCGAGTCCAACCGGCAAGGCGGCGCGTTTCCAGTCGTTACCCAGCGGGCTGATCGTTGCGCGAAGCAGCGCCATCGCCGGGAAGGCGCGTGCACGGGCCAGCGGAACGGCGGTGAACACCAGCGCAACCAGCAGGCCATAAAGCGCGGCGGTAAGCAGCGCGGCGGGCTCAATCGTAAAGCCTTCAGGCACCGGCAGCAGCCCGGACAGCGCGCGGGTCAGCAGCGGTGTCACCAGAACACCAGCGATCAGGCCCAGCCCGGTGCCGACCAGCGCGGCGGCGAGCAATTGCATCAGCGTTATCCGGGCGATGTCTGCGCTGGTCGCGCCGAGCACCTTGAGCGTGGCAATCGCCCCGCGCTTGCTTTCCAGCCACGATCCCACGCCGCCGCCGATGCCAATCCCGGCTATCGCCAGCGCGGCGAGGCCTACCAGCACCAGAAACTGCCCCATCCGCTCGATGAATTTTTCAGCCCCCGGCGATGCCGCATCGCGGGTTTTGAGATCGAACCCGGCATCGGGGAACCGGGCTTTGAGGCGGCTGGCCAGCGCCTTGGGATCGCGACCGGGGGGGAGGGCAATGCGCAGTTTGGTGCGGTACATTGCGCCGGGCTGGATCAGGCCTGCCGATTGCGGAAAGCTTTCACCAACGATCACCGCCGGGCCGAGCGCAAAGCCTTCGCCCAGCCGGTCAGGCTCGTCGGCAATCACGCCAGCGACTTTAAGTTTCTGTGCGCCAATGACAAATGTGCCGCCGGTTGCCAGCCCCAGCCGCGCCAATGCTCCTTCAGCAACCCATGCAGAGCCGGGCGGAGGCGCGCCCACCCTGCGGCCATCCTGCAGCGTCAGGCGGCCATAGAGCGGCCACTTGGCATCAACCGCCTTGAGCTCAACCGGCGCGGCAAGATCACCGGCGCTCGCCATTGCTGACATGCGCGTGCCGTTTGAAACTGTTCCCGCAGCGCGGATCGCCGCGATTTCAGCATCGGTCAGTCCGCGCTGCCAGACGGCAACCTGAACATCGCCGCCAAGGATAAGGCTGCCGCGCGTGGCCAATTCGCGCTCGATTGCGCGGGTCAGCGTGCCGATCGCTGCCAGCGCGCCAACACCGAGGAACAGACAGATCAGCAGCAACCGCAAGCCCTTGAAGCGCATCGAAAGGTCACGTCTGGCGATCCGCCATGCGGTGGTGTAGGCGGTCACTGTATCTTCCTGTGAACAGCACGGCGAAGAAGCGAAGGCGTTTCCACGATCACGAACCGGACCTGGTATCGCTCGCGATCATGCCATCAGCCAGCATCACCACCCGCTCGCAGCGCTGGGCCAGGTGCTCGTCATGGGTGATGATGATCAGCGTCGCCCCGGTCTCGGCGCGGCGGGCGAACAGCAGGTCGATA
>JANLOZ010000166.1:0-15043 GCA_031366845.1 Novosphingobium sp.
CGCCACCATTGCATCACCTGTGCCAGCAGCCAAGGCTTGCCATAAGCTCCACGCCCGATCATCACGCCATCTGCGCCCGATTGCGCAAGCGCGCTCGCCGCATCGTCGATGCCGCAAATATCCCCATTGACGATCACTGGCAGGCTGGTCGCCTGTTTCACTCGCCTGACAAAAGCCCAATCCGCATCGCCCTTGTACATCTGGTTGCGGGTGCGGCCGTGGACGGTGATCATCTTCGCACCCAAATCTTCAGCAATGTGGGCTAGTTCAGGCGCGTTGAGGCTGTCATGGCACCAGCCCATCCGCATCTTGACGGTGACCGGAACATCAACCGCCTGCACAGTTGCACCGATCAGCCTTGCAGCCAGCGGCAGATCACGCATCAGTGCCGATCCGGCATCGCCATTGACCACCTTCTTCACCGGGCAGCCCATATTGATGTCAATAATCGCCGCGCCGCGATCGGCATTGAGCCTGGCTGCTTCGGCCATCTGCTCCGGCTCGCAGCCTGCGAGCTGGACTGAAACCGGCTCCTCAATACTATCCCAGCTCGCTTTTTGGAGCGATTGGCGGGTCTCGCGGATCATCGCCGGGCTGGCGATCATCTCGGTAACGTTGAGCCCCGAACCGAATCGGCGCACCAATTTCCGGAAAGGCATATCCGTCACCCCTGTCATCGGCGCGAGAATCACCGGGCAATCGATGACGATCGAACCGATGGCAATCGGCTTCAGCAAGGGCGGAATGGGAAGCGCGGACATGAGTGTGCCTAAAATTTGGGCAGCGCTTAGTGGATTGCCGTTGCAACCGCAAGCGATTACCCGATTCTGACGATGACTGCTCCCACCCCTTTCCCAACCGGTTTCGCCGCAATTGTCGTTGCCGCAGGAGCAGGTTTGCGCGCTGGCCAGCCGATCCCCAAGCAGTTCGCAATGTGGCGCGGCAAGCCGGTTGTGCGCCATTCGGTCGAGGCGCTTATTGCTGCGGGAGCTAAGCCGGTGGTTGTGTGTATTCCCGAGGGTGCTGACGACGTCGCGGCCAAGGCGCTCAAGGGCCTTGGCGCAACACTGGTAACCGGCGGAGCGACGCGGCAGGCATCGGTGCTGGCCGGATTGGATGTCTTGTCAGGTGCCAATCCAGATCGCGTGCTGATCCACGATGCCGCACGGCCCATTCTACCTCCGGCAGTGATCGACCGCTTGCTCGCTGCGCTCGTTGACAGTGCGGGCGCCATTCCGGTTTTGCCGGTGACCGACAGCCTGATCCACGCCAAGGGAACAAGGATGGGTGTTCATGCGCCGCGCGAAGAAATGCGCCGCGTGCAAACCCCGCAGGCGTTTTGCTTTGCCAAAATACTGTCGGCGCATCAGCGATGGCAAGGTGCCGCCAATGCCGGTGACGATGCACAGGTCGCACAGGCAGCAGGCTTGGACGTGGCGCTGGTAGAAGGAGACGAAGCCCTGCACAAGTTGACCTATCGCACCGATTTTGACAGCGCGCCGCCCATGCGGGTGGGCACGGGGTATGATGTCCACCGCCTGGCCAAAGGTGAGGAGCTTTGGCTTTGCGGGGTCAAACTCGATCACAGCCATGGACTTTCCGGCCACAGCGATGCCGACGTTGCCATCCACGCGCTGGTCGATGCCCTGCTCGGCGCGATCAGCGCGGGTGATATCGGCGTGCACTTTCCGCCGGGTGACATGGCTTGGAAAGGCGCGCGGTCTGAACTGTTCCTCCGCCATGCCGCCGCGCTGGTTGTCGAGGCAGGTTACCGTATCGGCAATGTCGATATGACAATCATCTGCGAAGCGCCCAAGATCGGGCCGCACCGTGAAGCGATGCGGGCGCGGATATCCGAGATCATCGGCGTTGACATCGCCGCAGTGAGCGTCAAGGCGACGACTACAGAAGGACTCGGCAGCGCCGGCAGGCGAGAGGGGATCGCCGCGCAGGCAGTGGTCCTGTTGGTCCGCAATTGAAATGGATGGATTGCCCGATGCGTAGACTTGCCCTTGCCGCCGCGACCGTGCTGCTAAGCGCCCCCCAGATTGCCGCCGCCGCCGATGCCCCGCTGCCTTGCCTGACGCCAAAGGAAGCAACCGCCGTCGCAGCCTATGCCATGCCGAGCGCGATCACCGGCACCGTTCAGCGCTGCACGCCGGCATTGGGCAAGCAATCCTGGCTCGCTTTGAACGGCGATGCGCTGTCAAAGCGTTATGGAGAGCGGAAGGTTGCCGTCTGGCCCGACGCCAAGGGCGCATTGCTCAAAATGGCGAGCACATCAAAAGACGCGATGGCCGAGACGATAAAGAGCCTTCCCGACCAGACCATTCAGCAGCTTGCCGATTCGATGATTGTCGCCGCAGTGGCCGACAAGGTGCAGGTGGGTCGTTGCCAGGTAATCGACCGCTTTCTGTCGCTGATCGCGCCACTTCCAGCGGAAAACACCGCCGAATTGGTCGCCCTTACGCTCGGTTTGGTATCGCAAGGTGAGAGCCCGAAGCTGGGCAAATTTGCGCTGTGCAAGGCCTGATCGTGGCTGACCCGCTGATGCACGTTGAATTGGTCGAACTCGCGCGGCGGGTAATCGCTGAGAATCTCGCGATTGGCCGCAAGCTTGCGGTGGCGGAAAGTTGCACCGGCGGACTGGTCGCCGCCGCGCTCACCGAAATCAGCGGGTGCTCGGCGGTTTTTGATCGCGGTTTCGTGACCTATTCGAACGAATCGAAACAGGAAATGCTCGGCGTTTCACCTGATATCATCGATACTTTCGGCGCGGTTTCGATAGCCTGTGTCTGGGCCATGGCGCATGGCGCGCTGAAACGCAGCGGGGCCGATGTCGCTGTGGCGATCAGTGGCATCGCCGGGCCGGGCGGTGGCACGCTCGACAAGCCGGTTGGCACCGTGGTGTTTGCCCGGGCTGTGCGCGGTGAGGACGATTCAACCTCGGAAGAAAAGCGCTTCGGCGAAGGTGACCGCGCGCAGGTTCGGCTTCAGGCGGCGCTGGTCGCGCTCGAACTATTGCTGCCGTAAAGCTGCGCGGCGCGCTGTTCAAAAGCGGCGACGAGTTTGCGGAAAGCTTTGTCAAAATACTGACCGGCGAGCGTTTCAAACAGCGCGTTGCGAAAAGTGAATTGCACGGTGAATTCTACCTCGCACGAATGCGCGTCGATCGCCCGGAACGCCCAATCGTTCTTCAGATCCTTGAGCGGCCCATCAATGTAATGGACCTGCAGCAAGTCTGGTCGCTGCTTGGTTACGCGCGAGGTGAATTTTTCGCGCAGCGCAGAAAACCCGATCAGCATGTCGGCAACCATCTCGGTTTCGCTATCTGATTTCACCCTGGTTGCGATTACCCACGGCAGAAATTCCGCGTAGCGACTGACATCCGCGACCAGATCGAACATCTGCTCGGCGCTGTAGCCCAGACGACGGATTTCGTGGATTCCCGGCATCAGCGCTGCTTGGCCAATTGCGCTTCCCGCGCCGCGCGCATAGCTTTGAAATCGTCGCCCGCATGATAGCTCGATCGGGTAAGCGGGCTCGAAGCGACCTGCAAAAAGCCCTTCGCGCGGGCAATCGCACCATAGGCGTTGAAGCCTTGCGGGGTGACGAATTCGATCACCGCCGTATGCTTCGGCGTTGGGCGGAGGTACTGCCCCATGGTCAGGAAATCGATCCCGGCACAGCGCATATCGTCCATCACCTGATGCACTTCGAGCCGCTGCTCGCCCAGCCCCAGCATGATGCCGCTTTTGGTGAAGATCAACGGATCGTGCCGCTTGACCTCTTCAAGCAGACGCAGCGATGCATAGTAGCGCGCGCCGGGGCGGATCGTTGGATACAGCCGGGGGACGGTTTCAAGATTGTGATTGTAAACATCCGGTCCTGCGGCAACGATCGCCTCAACCGCGGGGCGCATTTTGCCGCGAAAATCGGGCGTGAGGATTTCGATCGTGGTGTTTGGCGTATTGCGGCGCAGTGCCTCGATCACCTTGACGAACTGCCCCGCCCCGCCATCGGCAAGGTCATCGCGGTCAACCGAAGTAATGACAATGTGCTCAAGACCGAGCTTGGCGGCGGCTTCGGCGACATGTTCAGGCTCGGCAGCGTCAACCTTGCGCGGCATGCCGGTTTTGACGTTGCAGAAGGCGCAGGCGCGGGTGCAAACATCGCCGAGGATCATGACCGTGGCGTGTTTCTTGGTCCAGCATTCGCCAATATTGGGGCAAGCGGCCTCTTCGCATACGGTGTTGAGCCCCAGCCCCCGCATAAGGTCCCGCGTCGCGGCGTATTCGCGGCTGGTTGGCGCTTTGACGCGAATCCAGTCGGGCTTGCGCTGACGCGGTTCGGCAGGCTCAGGATGAGCCGAGGTCACCATCGGCGGGTTTGAAAGGTCATTCATCCCGCCAGCCCATAATCGCCTCTGCTCGCGCTTGCCAGTGGCAAATGGCCGCTTGCCTTGGTTTGGCAGCAGCGGCAATGAGCGGGCATGACAACGCCATCATCTCCACAGCTTGACCGGCTGATTGCCGGATATCACCGCTTTCGCGATCTGAGCTGGACGCCGAACCGCGATCGCTGGGCCGATCTGCGCGACGGGCAACAGCCCGAGATCATGATCATCGCCTGTTCGGACAGCCGGGTTGATCCCGCGCAGATTTTTGATGTCGATCCGGGTGAAGTATTTGTCGTCCGCAATGTTGCGGCGATGGTCCCGCCATTTGAGACGGCGCCGGGGCATCACGGCGTATCCGCCGCGCTGGAATTCGCTGTGCAGGTGCTCAAGGTAAAGGAAATCGTCGTCATGGGTCACGGCCTGTGCGGCGGCTGCAAGGCAGCGTTGACGCAGGAGTTGCTGGGCACTGAGCCGGGAGAAGGCGGTTTTGTCGCCGACTGGATCGCCTTGCTCGACGAGGCCCGCGATCCGATTGCCCGCGAGCTCGGCACCACAGGCCGTACCGCTGAACGGGCGATGGAACAGGCTGCGGTCAAAGTCAGCCTGGCGAACTTGCGCACATTTCCCTGCATCCGCCGCAAGGAAGCAGCAGGCGAGTTGGAGCTGCGCGGGGCCTTCTTCGCGATTTCCGACGGTGTGCTGCATGTGCTCGATGAAAGCGATGGCCAGTTCCACGCCGCTCTCTGACAAAAAAGGGCGGCAGTTTCCCGCCGCCCTTTTCAGATTTGCGCAATGCTAATTTATCCGCCCTTTGCCTTCTGACCGGCATAGATTGACCACAGCTGGGCGAGCGGCTGACGAACGCCGGTAACCTTGTCAAAATTGGCCTTTGCTTCGGCAAACTTGCCCTGATCGAACTGGGCAATACCGATGCGCGTAACCACGCGTTGCACGTCAATCCCGCTCTTTGACAGAGCCGAGGTGTAAAGCGTTTCCGCCTTCGCCGGCTGGCCATAGCTGAGCAAAGCATCGGCGGTGGCAACGATGCTCACACCGGTGGCTGTCGGCGACATGGCGCTTCTCTCCAGCGCGGGCAGCATCGGCTGATCTTCCTTCATGCGGACCGTGGCGTTGGTCTTGGCCTCGACAACAAACACGTCATTCGCCGCCAGCTTGCCAGACTTCACCCCTTCATCAAGCACGGTCAACACTTCAGCGGGAAGGCGGCGGGGATCGGCGGCCTCAATGAATTCGGCATAATCCGTCGCTTCAGAGAAGCTGTGCGTGCGAGCCATCAGGCGCAGCAGATCGAGCCGATCCTGAAGGTCATACTTGGCGACCAGACGCAGCACGCTGATCGCGCCAGCCCAGTTATCCCTGGAAGGATAGGCCTGCACAAGCCCGTTGCTGAACGCAGCAGCCTTATCGAGCATTTTGTTTTTGTAGGCTACGCTAAGCCCGCGCCGATACCAGTTTTCAGGCACCGCAGTGCCGCTGGCTGACTTCGCGTCGATTGCCTTTTGCAACTCGCCAAGTCCTTGCGCGGGCTGGTTCTGGGCGATGTAAACCTCGGCCAACAGCGCGCCAACATCGTTACCGGTATATCCTCCTGCCAAAGCCAATTGCAGCGCGGTTTGGGCTGCGGGATATTCACCGGCATCAAAGGAAAACTGGCCGATGTAGAAGTTGTACTTCGGAACATCGGCAGGGTTTGCCTTGCCGCTGTCGATCATCATTTGCAGGCCGCGACGCTGCAGACCAGTGTCTTGCGAAAGCCCGCCGATTTGCAGTTCAAAATTGCCGGCCAAAAACTTGTCGTCAGGTAACGATGCCGCAGCAACTGTGGTTTCGAGCTGCGCTTTTTCGCTTGTCAGCGTTGCGCGCAGAGCTGCGATTGCAGCGTCACGCTGAGCCGTTGCCGCCTTGCGTGCCGTCGCACCGCTCGCGGCGTTCAGAGCATTGGTGGTTGCAGTCACAATCTGTTGCGCCGCAACGACGTCAGCGCGCTTTTTGGCTGCTTCCAGTGTCTTTTGAAACGGGGCTGCGGCAGCGACGAACGGCTTGGAATAATTCGCTTTGGGTGCGGCAGCAACTTGGGCCTTGTCTTTGGCAAGCACCGGCGTGGCGATAAAGGCCGCCGCGCCGGCTGCAACAAAAACAGAAAGCGCCAGGGCGCCGCGCGAAAGTTCGCGGGTCAGACGTGGTCTCGGGAACATGGGCATTCTTCTCCTTCAGTGCCCGCGCTGAAAAAAGTGTCCGCGCAGGCCTAGTTCGCACGCTCCCGCATTGGCGAGAAATCGTGCTATTTGCAATGGCTGCGCTCTATAAACTCACGCGTGAACGACAATTGAATGCGGAGATGAATGTCTGGTCCGCAATATGTGGAAAAACAGCTTGTTTAACGCCACGTGGGGGCCGCCGCGCTGGCCCTCGCGATAACATTACCCTAGGGCTGAACCACACTTTCCCAAGACAAAGAAAACGCACTCGTGAGCGACGATACAGACAAGCCTGAACTGACGCCGCCCGCCGGTGAATTTACCCGCATCGACATCGTCGATGAGATGAAGTCATCGTACCTTGATTACGCAATGAGCGTGATCGTTAGCCGCGCTTTGCCCGATGTGCGTGACGGGTTGAAGCCAGTGCACCGCCGCATTCTGTTCGCCGCGCAGGAAGGCGGCATGGTTGCCGGGCGACCCTATCGCAAATGCGCAAAAATCGTCGGCGACGTTATGGGTAATTACCACCCGCACGGCGATCTGGCGATTTACATGGCGCTGGTCCGCATGGCGCAGGACTGGTCGATGCGGGTGCCGCTGGTCGATGGCCAAGGTAATTTCGGATCGATGGATCCCGATATGCCTGCATCAATGCGTTACACTGAAGCACGATTGGCAAAGGTTGCCAATGCTCTGCTCGATGACCTTGACAAAGACACCGTAGATTTCGCCGATAACTATGACGGTTCGCGCTCAGAACCGACCGTTTTGCCCGCCCGCTTTCCCAACCTGCTGGTCAACGGCGCAGGCGGAATCGCGGTTGGCATGGCGACCAACATTCCGCCGCATAACCTGGGCGAAGTGATCGATGGCTGCCTCGCCTATATCGAGAACCCGGCGATCACAACCGAGGAGCTGATCGAGTTCATCCCAGGCCCTGATTTCCCCACAGCGCCGATCATCCTCGGCTCGCATGGGGCACGCTCGGCATACCTTACAGGGCGCGGGTCGATCCTCCAGCGCTGCCGCCACGAGATTGAGGAAGGCCGGGGAGACCGCCGCTCGATCGTGCTGACATCGATGCCCTACCAGGTCGGCAAGTCCGGGCTGGTCGAAAAGATTGCCGAGGCCGCGAAGGACAAGCGGATCGAAGGCGTTTCGGATATCCGCGACGAATCAAGCCGCCTCGGCGTGCGCGTGGTCATTGATCTGAAGCGTGATGCTACGCCTGAGGTTGTGCTCAACCAGTTGTGGCGGAACACGCCCGCGCAATCGAGCTTCCCCGCCAATATGCTGGCGATCCGCGGCGGCCGCCCGGAAACGCTGGCGCTGCGCGATATCATCGCCGCCTTCATCACCTTCCGCGAGCAGGTTATCACCCGCCGCACCAAGTTCGAACTGAACAAGGCGCGGGACCGGGCGCATGTTTTGCTCGGGCTGGTGATCGCCGTCACCAATATGGACGAGGTGGTGCGAATTATTCGGGGGGCGTCAAACCCCGCCGCCGCGCGCGCCGCATTGCTCGCGCGCGAATGGCCGATTGGCGAGATTGCCCAGTACATCCGACTGGTCGAGGCGATTGAGCCCGATGCTGAGCAAACCGGCGGCACCTACAAACTGTCCGAAGTTCAGGTCAAGGCGATCCTCGACCTGCGCCTGCACCGCCTCACCGCGCTGGGCCGCGACGAGATTGGTGACGAGCTTAAAGAACTGGCGGTCGCGATCGAAGAATACCTCTCGATCCTCGCCGACCGGGCGAAGCTTTATGGCGTGATGCGAGATGAACTGGTGGCGGTGCGCGCGGCCTTTGCGACTCCACGCGTGTCCGAGATTGCCCCAGCGTGGGACGGAATCGACGATGAAGATCTGATCGAGCGTGAGGACATGGTGGTTACCGTGACACTCGATGGCTACATCAAACGCACATCGCTTGATACATTCCGCGCCCAGGCACGGGGCGGCAAAGGCCGTGCGGGCATGGCAACCAAACAGGAAGACGCGGTTTCGACGATGTTCGTCACCTCGACGCACAACCCCGTGCTATTCTTCTCAACCGCCGGCAAGGTTTACCGGCTAAAGGTGTGGAAACTGCCCGAAGGCGGCCCGACAACGCGCGGGCGGCCAATCGTCAACCTGCTGCCAGCGCTCGACAAAGACGAGACGATTGCCACCGTTCTGCCGCTGCCCGAGGATGAAGCCACCTGGGGCGCGCTCAGCGTTGTGTTCGCCACGGCAAAAGGCAATGTCCGCCGTAACTCGATGGAACTGTTCACCAATGTTCCATCGAATGGCAAATTCGCCATGCGCTTTGAAGACGATTCGGCGGACCGTCTGGTCGGCGTCGCGCTGCTCGATGAAAGCGATGACGTGTTGCTGGCATCGCGCCTCGGCAAGGCGATCCGATTTGCCGGTGATGACGTGCGCGAATTCCAGAGCCGCACTTCCACAGGTGTGCGCGGGATGACGCTCAAGGGCGATGACGAGGTAATCTCACTGTCTATCCTCCACCGCGTTGGCACCACCGCCGAAGAGCGCGAGGAATATGTCCGTTTTGCACCGTGGAAAGCTGAACGCGAAGGTGATCCGGCACTGACGCCTGACCGCTTCGCCGAGCTACATTCGCGCGAACAATTCATCCTCACCGTTTGCGCCAATGGTTACGGCAAGCTGTCGTCCGCCTATGAATACCGCCGCACCGGACGCGGCGGCCAGGGCATCACCAACATCGACAACATCGGTCGTAATGGCTTGGTTGTGGCGAGCTTTGCCACCACCCAGGCCGAACAGCTGATGCTGGTCACCGATCAGGCCAAACTGATTCGACTGCCGCTGGAAAGCCTGCGGGTGATAGGCCGCGGAACTTCGGGGGTACGGCTATTTAACGTTGCCGATCAGGAGCATGTCGTCAGCGCGGTGCGGCTCGCCGAAGATGAAGTTGTGGAAGCGGAAGTGCTCGAGGACAGTGCAAGTCTCGCTGCTGAAGATGCGACCGAAAGCGAAACGCCTGGCGAGGAATGAGCAAATACCCTGCAATCGCATGGAAAGTTCTGACCGCACCGCAGATGTCAGAACTGCTCGAGCAGGGAGTTTTTGCTGGTGCGCCGATAGATATTGCTGATGGTTATATCCATCTTTCGACGATCGATCAGCTTGCCGAAACCGTCGACAAGCATTTCAACGGACAGTACGAGCTGCATCTGGCCAAGGTTGACCTTGCGCACCTGGGTGATGCGATCCGCTGGGAACCATCGCGCGGCGGCGCGCTTTTCCCGCACATCTATGCGCCACTTCCGCTGAGCGCGGTTCTCGCGCACGGGCCGTTGGTGCGGCTTGATCAGGGCAGGTTTGACTTGCCGGGTTAGGGCTACGCGAGTCGGCTGCGCAGCGTGTTGACTACGCCGATGCAGATGAGGAATTGGCCGACATAGTAGAGCGGCCAGATCAGCAGTGCTGGTAACATAGTCCCTGCCATTGGCCCCATCCGGGCGAAGATCAGCAGGTCTGACCCGAGGAACAGCACTGCGCCTAAACCCACGCGATAGCGCGGAAATGTGCTGGTCCACGCGCTGGCGGCCATGCTTCCGAGTGCCAGGCCATAGAGGCCAAGACCGAGCTTTTGTGCGGGATCGTCGGATAGCGAAATGGCGATCAGCGGCGTGACTATGGCCAGAGCAATCGCGGCTGCCTTCTGGCTGAAACGCATGCTGGGCCTGCGATGGCCAAGATAGAGCGCGATGGCGACCAAATGACCGAGCAGGAATGCCGCAGCACCCCATTGCAGGTTCAGTTCAATCGCCATGTCGCCCAGCGCGCCGAGGGCCATGACCAGCGCGAGTTGCCGGGAATTTCGGCTCAGCGCGTAGAGTGCAAGCAGCGCAACACCCGCACCTTTCAGCGGAATTTCAACGTAATAAGCTGGCTCGGCATGGCGAAGGAGATAATAGGCCAGCGCTGCCGCCACACTCGCTGCCAGCAATAACCGACCTTCTGCAAAACCATTTTTTGCCATGACAACAACGTCTCCCCCGCCCTAACTTGGCGTTGGAAATTCGCGCGCGCAAGGCTAGGCGGGGGTGATGACTTACGATGTGCACATAATCGGTGGCGGGCTCGCGGGCAGCGAGGCGGCTTGGCAGCTGGCGCGGCGCGGGGTGCGGGTTCGGTTGTCGGAAATGCGCGGGTCGGGGGATGGTACGGCGGCGCATAATACCGATGGTCTGGCAGAGCTGGTCTGCTCTAACTCGTTCAGATCAGACGATAGTTCGAGCAATGCTGTTGGCCTTCTGCACCACGAAATGCGGCAGTTTGATTCGCTGGTGATGGCCGCCGCCGCCAAGGCGCAGGTCCCGGCGGGATCGGCGTTAGCCGTTGATCGCGAAGTGTTTTCGGCCGAAGTCGAAGCCGCCCTCGCTACACTTCCGACGCTTGAAATAGTCCGTGAAAGAATCGACAAACTACCAGCAACAGGCTTCACAGTGGTGGCAACAGGGCCTCTGACCGGCGCACAAATGGCGCAAAGCATCAGCACCGCCACAGGATTGCAAGGCCTCGCCTTCTTCGATGCCATCGCCCCCATCGTCCACCGCGATTCGATCAACATGGATGTCTGCTGGATGGCCAGCCGCTGGGACAGAACCAATGCGCTTGGGGTTGAGACCAAGGACTACATCGACTGTCCGATGAACCGCGAGCAATATGCCGCCTTCCATGACGGGCTGATGACCGGCGACAAGACCGAGTTCAAGGAATGGGAATCGAGCACGCCCTATTTCGAAGCCTGCATGCCCATCGAGGTCATGGCGGCGCGGGGGTTTGATACTTTGCGGTTCGGGCCGATGAAGCCAGTCGGGCTTGATAATCCGCACGATGCCACGGCTGAATTTCCCAAAGGCCGCTGGCCGCATGCGGTGGTGCAGCTACGCCAAGACAACAAGCTTGGCACTTTGTGGAACATGGTCGGCTTTCAGACCAAGCTCAAGCACGCCGAGCAGGTCCGGCTATTCCGCACGATTCCGGGCCTTGAAAATGCTGAGTTCGCACGGCTTGGCGGGCTGCATCGCAACACCTTTATCAATTCGCCGATGCTGCTGGACCGCCAGCTTCGGCTGAAATCCGCCTCGCATATCCGTTTTGCCGGGCAGATCACCGGCTGCGAGGGCTATGTGGAAAGCGCCGCCATTGGTTTGCTCGCTGGCCTGATGACGGCGAGCGAGATCACCGGGCGAACGTGGACCGCGCCGCCGCCAACCACCGCGCTTGGCGCGCTGCTTTCGCATATTACCGGCGATGCCGATGCGGAGACTTACCAGCCGATGAACGTCAACTTCGGCCTGTTCCCGCCGCCGCCCGCCGATGTGCACAAAAAGCAGCGCAAACTCGCCTATACCGACCGCGCCAAGGCCGATCTAGTTCGCTGGGCCGAGGTCGTCGTCTGAGGCATCGGCAGGCGGCGGAGGTGGTCTTGATAGTTTGCCCTTGGCCCGTTTTGCCCCCGCCTTCGCCGGGGCCCCGCAAGCGCAATTCACCTTGCCCTTTTGCTGCTTGGTGGTGGCAAATTCGGGGCGGTCCAATGTGCCATCGCCATTCTTGTCAGCACCTTTGAACTTGTTGGTGGTCTTGACGGCCCATTCCTCAAAACTGAGCAGGTTGTTGCCATCGGTATCGAGCTTACGGAAACCGGCAACGCGCGGCATCAGCGCTTCGGTGCGGGTGATCCTGGCGTCGCGGTTCTTGTCGAGCCGGTCAAAGCGGCGCTGCTCCTTGGTCGCCTCGTTGACCTCAGGCGGCGCGGCACCATGCAGGCCATCACCGGTTTCATCGGGGAGCTGTTGTCCGGCGGGCAAATCGGCCAGCTGCTGCGGCGCTTTGCCAACAGCGGTTTCCGCCCTTCCCTGCCACCAGAACAGCCCTGCGGCGGCGAGCAGAAGAGCGGCAAGTGCACCAAACAGCGTGCGGTTCATGGATGATCCTTTGTCCACTCAAGAGGCAGGCGGTCCGCATCAACAAAGCACGCAATCAGCGACCAATCAAGCCGACGCGAATCGCGATCAGCAACGCGAAAGGCGAACCCAGCGCATGGACCGAGCCCAATCGGTTGGCGCGCTGGTTAATTTTTTCCAACACCGCCAGCGGACGCATCGCGCGTTCGCAACGGCCGAGCCCTGCCGCCGCTTCCAGAGCCAAGTCGCGCAGGCCCGCGCTCGCCGTATCGGCGCTGGAATGCAGCGCAAGGTCAGCCAGCGCCCAGCGGCGCGCACGCACCTCTGCCCCGTGCCGATCACACCGCAGTCGCTCGGCCAGTGTTCCCGCCATGGCGACTCGTCCGCTCGCAAAGGCCTTTACCGCTTCACCCGAAAGCGGCGGTTCGCCGAGCAGCGCCTCCCAGCCGTTCACCAGCGCGATCAAAGGTTTACCGCCGTCCTGCCAATCGCCAAGCCGCGCCAGCAGGGGCTCCCCGATTGGCCGGTCAGAAACGTCCTGCGCCAGTCGATCACGCCACCACGCCAGCTTCAATTGCGCCAGCACCGGTTCGCGTGCCAGCCGCACCACGCCTGCCAGTCGCGTGTCGAGAGCGAGAACGGTCAGCCAATCGTACCGCGAAACCGCCGGGGCATAGGCCAGCGCCAGCCGCGAAAGCGGTGGCAGGGTTTCAAGGATTTCACTGTCCATCGGCCTCGGCATCCGCCGCTGAACTGGCGATGTCAATGAAGTGTCAGTGCGGGGCATCTAGGGAAAAGCACGAGACGTTAACTTAGTCTTTTCCACCATCTGTTTACCAGCACGCGGTACATGTCACTAAGCGCCATACCCATAAGGGGGAAATTGCAGTGCTTAAGCTTCGCCAACTGCTGAAAGACATTCTGAAACAGAAAAGCGGCAACGCCCTCGTTCTGATGTCAATCGGCATGCCGATGCTGCTGGGCGCTGCGGGACTCGCGGTTGACCTCAGCCAATGGTATCTGTGGAGGAACGAGATGCAATATGCGGCCGATCAGGCGGCGATTGCCGGCGCCTGGGCCCGCACCGCATCGAGCACCCAAGCCAACTATGTGACGCGGGCGCGGCAGGAATTTACCGCCAACCTTTCCATGACGACAAATTTTGTCGATGTTCCGGCGGTGTCTCTGTCAACCTATGCCGGCAATGCCAACAGCGCGGTTTCAGTGAGCGCGACGGCGACCAGGACTTTGCCGTTTACCGGAATGCTGATCAATCGCGGCGTTACGGTAAAGGTCTCTTCAGAAGCCAGCTTCTCGCAGGGGCAAGCCTATACCAGCTGCATTGTTGCGACCGATCCAGCGGCAAGTGGTTCGGTAACAATCAGCGGGGCCACCGTGCTGACCGCTGGCTGCGGCATCGCCGCGCTTTCTACGTCACCCAGTTCAATTATTGTTAACGGCAACACGTGAATGCGGGTTGGGTCCTGTCCGCAGGCGGAATTGACGATTGGTTCGACTTGCATACCAACACCCAGGTCCACGAAAACCTTACAGGTCTGTACGACCCATTCGCCACATATTCGCCGCCAACAAACACCACGGCGCGAACTTACAGCTGTGCGGGTGGAACAACTACGACGCTCGGGACGATCACAACCAATGTCGCGGTCGCCTATGCCTACTATAAGGGGGCTAACAAGAATAGCGCGACCTCATATGCTTATTCGAGCCCAAAGACAGGCAGTAACTCGACAACGGTGCAGAACGGCCAGACTATCCCCAACGGCACCGCCGAGGGCGCTTCATCCAGAACCTCCACAAACCCGTGGACCGCTTTGAGCGGCAATGGCCCGAACACGATCTGGGAGGAAAAGACGACAACCACGACTATCACTTATACAAATGTGACTTCGACCACATCTGGCGCGTCTGGAAACATACAGCCCGGCACCTATAGCGGCGGATTCAGGGTGTCCTGCACCACCACGATGAATTCGGGTGTCTATGTGATCGATGGTGGCGGCATCGACATTGATGGCCAATATCAGGTAACGGGCAACGGCATCATCATCGTGCTCAAAAATGGTGCCTATATCAAGATCAATGGCGGCTCCAATATCAACCTGACGGCTGCCAATTCTACCCAGTTGCAGTCGGCAGGCGTAAGCGCGTCCCAAGCCAATCAGCTGGCCGGTATGCTGGTTTTCGAAGATCGCGCTTCGTCGGGGTCAAGCCAGACAAGAATCAATGGCAATGCATCAACCACGCTGAATGGTTTTCTGTATTTCCCGGTAAGCACTGTGAACTTTGCCGGCACGGCTACAGTCACCAGCCAGTGCCTGATGCTGGTGGCGCGTCAGATCACTATGGCTGGTACGCTCAATTTTTCCACTTTTTGCCCCCCCGGCATGACCGGAACCACCAATGTTTCCAGCGCGGCGAGCATAGTGAAACTCGTTTCATGACACGGCTGCAATCCTTGC
>JANLOZ010000053.1:0-10892 GCA_031366845.1 Novosphingobium sp.
TGGCGCGCGCGCTGGGTTTTGCCATCTGAAGCCATTTGCGCTTGCAAACATTGACCGAGCCAATAGGGTCCGCGCCATGTGGTTGCTCGACAAAATGCTTCGCCAGCTGATCCGCAAGGGCCGGCTCATCATCACCGATTATGATGGCAAGTCCTATCAATACGGTGATCCCGGCGCCGATCCGCTGGCCGTCCGCTTCACCGACAAAGGCACCGCACTCCACATCGCCAAGGACCCGCGGATGGGCGCGGGCGAGGCCTATACCGATGGCCGTCTGGTGATCGAGCCGCCGCACGATGTCCGCGATTTCATCCTGTTCGTGATGAACCAGGCCAACCGCGAAGACGGCGCGCTGAAGCCCAGGGGCGTCGCCCGCCAGCTGATAGACCGCGCCGGATCAAGGCTCGATCAGATCAATCTGCGTGGCCGCGCGAGCAGCAATGTCCTCCACCACTATGGCCTGACCCGCGAATTCTATGAGCTGTTCCTCGATGAGGACCGGCAATATTCGATGGCCTATTTCCGCGATCCGGCAAACAGCCTCGAACGCGCGCAGATTGACAAGAAGGCGCTGATCACAGCCAAGCTCCAGCTCGGCCCGGCCATGCGCGTGCTCGATATCGGCTGCGGCTGGGGCGGGCTCGGGCTCTATATGAACCGGCATTTCGGCTGCGAGGTGCTCGGCGTGAGCCTTGCACCCGATCAGGTAGCCTTCGCCAACGAACGCGCGGCAGAAGCGGGCGTGGCGGACAAGGTCAAGTTCCAGCTGATCGATTACCGCGACGTAACCGGCACCTTCGATCGCATCACCTCGATTGGCATGATCGAACACCTGGGACTGCCGCATTACGGCGAATATTTCTCCAAGACCTGGGATCTGCTCGGCGACGATGGCGTGATGCTCACCCACACGATTGGCCGTTCGGGCGCGCCGGGGCCAACCGACAAATGGGCGCGGACCTATATCTTCCCCGGCCACCACCTTCCCGCGATCAGCGAGGTGGTTTCCGCGACCGAGCGCGCAGGCTGGCGGGTTTCAGACTTCGAAGTGCTGCGGATGCATTATGCCTATACGCTGGCCGAATGGTATCGCCGCACCACGCTGCACAAGGCCGAGATCATCAAGCTGTTCGACGAACGGATGTTCCGCATGTGGCAGTTTTATCTGGTCGGAGCAGAACAGGGCTTCCGCAGCGGCAACCTCGTCAATTTCCATGTGCAGACGGTCAAGCGGCTCGGCAACCTGCCGATGACCCGCGATTACATTCAGCAGGAAACCGCCCGGCTTTCCGCGCTTGACGAGGCACCCGAGTGGCATCTGGAGAAAGATGCGGGCGCGACGTAATCAAACGGGGTACTGCACGTTCATTTCCGCCCACTTGCGCACCATCATCTCCTCAAGCACGCCCACATCGACCTGTTCCAGTCGCTTGATATAGAGGCAGCCCGTGCTGGTGGTATATTTGCCCAGCCGCGCGAACAGGTCTTCCGCATCCATCGAGCCGAACCCGTAGAAGGTCAGCGCCGCCTTGCGCGGGCTGAAACCGGTGCGGCATGAGGTGCCTTCGCGCCCGCTTTCATATTTGTAATCATAGGAGCCATAGCCAACGATGCTCGGCCCCCACATCTTCGGCTCAAGGCCTGTCACCCGGCGGAACATCGCATCAATCTGCGCAGCTTCCGTCCGCCGCGCCGCATCGGGCAATGCTGCGAAATAATCGGCGACGCTAGCCTCGGTCGCCCTGGTCTTGAGATCAGCCTTGGCCACACGCACCTCCCCTTGCCCAAAAGGCCCCCATAGCCTAGGGGCCGCGCTCGAATATTAACGGCAATCCAGCGGAATTCCAGTCATGCCCAATCCTGACCTTACCGGCATCAAGAAAGTGGTTCTCGCCTATTCGGGCGGGCTCGATACTTCGGTCATCCTCAAGTGGTTGCAGGTAACCTATGGCTGCGAGGTGGTGACCTTCACCGCCGATCTGGGCCAGGGCGAGGAGCTTGAACCGGCACGCGCCAAGGCCAAGCTGATGGGCGTGCCCGATCACCACATCTATATCGACGATATGCGCGAGGAGTTCGTGCGCGATTTCGTTTTCCCGATGATGCGCGCCAATGCACGCTACGAGGGCGACTATCTGCTCGGCACCAGCATAGCCCGGCCGCTGATCTCCAAACGGCTGGTCGAAATCGCGCATGAAACCGGCGCCGATGCGATCGCCCACGGCGCGACCGGCAAGGGCAACGATCAGGTGCGCTTTGAACTTTCCGCCTATGCGCTCGATCCCAATATCAAGGTCATCGCCCCGTGGCGCGAATGGGACCTGACCAGCCGCACCGCGCTGATCGCCTGGGCCGAGCAGCACCAGATCCCGGTGCCACAGGACAAGCGCGGCGAGAGCCCGTTCAGCACCGATGCCAACCTGCTCCACACCAGCAGCGAGGGCAAAGTGCTCGAGGATCCGTGGGCGGAAGTTCCGGACTATGTCTATTCGCGCACAGTGAACCCCGAGGACGCGCCCGACGCGCCCGAATATATCGAAATCGATTTTGAACGCGGCGATGGGGTTGCGCTGAACGGCAAGGCGATGTCGCCCGCCACTTTGCTCACCGAACTCAACACGCTGGGGCGCAAGCACGGCATCGGAAGGCTCGATCTGGTCGAGAACCGCTTCGTCGGCATGAAATCGCGCGGGATGTATGAAACGCCGGGGGGTGAAATCTATGCCCGCGCGCACCGCGGGATCGAATCGATCACGCTTGATCGCGGCGCAGCGCACCTCAAGGACGAGCTGATGCCGAAATATGCCGAGCTGATCTACAATGGCTTCTGGTTCTCGCCCGAGCGCGAGATGCTGCAGGCGGCGGTCGATCACAGCCAGGCCAAAGTTTCCGGCACCGTGCGTCTCAAGCTCTATAAGGGCATGGCTTCGGTGGTTGGCCGCAAGTCAGCGAATTCGCTCTATTCAGAACGCCACGTAACCTTTGAGGACGATGCCGGGGCCTATGACCAGAAGGACGCGGCGGGCTTTATCAAGCTCAACGCGCTTCGGCTTCGGTTGTTGGCGCAGCGGGATCGCTAGAAAAAACGTCGCTGCCTGCGAAAATAAGAGCGCAGCCTGCGGAAATAAAAAGATGTCCACCGCAGAACAGCACTTATCCACCGCTGCGTAGGCTGCCTGTGGATAACTTTACCGAATCCACCTTGAACGACTCACTTTGAAGGCGCAGCTTCAGGTCATCGGAAGGGCGCTTCGGACCAGAGAAAGAAGGGGTAACCCCCGGAAATCAAAGGGAAGAAGCAAACTGAAGATACGAAGGCGATGCCCGCAGCAGTATCGGAAAACCAGCAGTACAAAATTCCCCCCCGGGAATGCGTATCGCGAACCGCAGATGCAGTGAGAGGAGCGCCATCGTTTGATCGCTTTCGCAGGAGCGAGGCGAAGGAAAGAAGCCGGTACTTCGGTATTGGGCGCGGACCGGAGCAACGATCCATGAAAGTGATTGCGGAACCGCCAGGCGGGAGTGCGACGGTCGAGGAACTGATCTTAGGGTCAGCCAAATCGATCCCAGTACCCACCTGACGGGACCGGACGCCGCCGAAACGGCGTCGGCAAGGCAAGCCGGATGGCCAGCGCAAGTTGGCAGGTCAGCATGTGGAACCGATGACGGACGGCCGGTGAGGACGGGGCTGGCAGCAATGCCGGCCCCGTTTGCTGTCTGGGGTTTGGTTGATGGCTGGTGTTTGCAAACAGATGCGAAATTTGACCACCCCACTTGCGTGGCACGGCATTGTGCGCCACAAAAATCAAACACGGAAATTTCCTACTCATTTTCGCGACGTTAAGATACCCGCCAATATGAAGTTGATTTGCCGCCAAGGGGAAATGGTATGACGCACAATCAGCGCAACCAGAAGATTCTGGATGCTATTGCGGAGGAAACATTGCGCGCACTTTCATCGAAGAAAATTGCGCGACAAACGCTCATCAGCGAGGGCATCTATACCGTCAAAGGAAAGCTGCGCGTTGAGTTTGGTGGAGAAAGCAAGAAGAATCGCGCCGCCGCTTGAGCCGCCTCGCTACTTCATTCGTTCTTGGCTATCACGGCTGTGACAAGGCAGTAGCTCAAAAAGCAGTCAATGAGGGCTCTGAAATCTTACAGAGCGATAGAGACTATGACTGGCTTGGGCCCGGAGCATATTTTTGGGAAGCAGATCCTGCCAGGGCGCTCGAATGGGCAAATTGGAAAGCAATCACAAACCAGTATGCGGAACCGGTCGTCATTGGCGCCGTGATTGATCTCGGGAATTGCCTGGACCTCGTCGCAAGGGAAGATATTGAATTGCTGAGGGCTGCTCACAGCTCATTCGTTCAAGTTCAGTCCTTGGCAGGCCTTCCGGTTCCAAAAAATGGTAACCCAAAGGGCACAAAGGACAGTGATCGAGTCTTGCGTTATCTTGATTGCGCGGTTCTACGGCACCTGCACTCTATCATCGATTCATTGGCTGTTGATGACCCATTGATTGCTCCCTTCGATACCGTTCGAGGTATGTTTGTGGAGGGCGGTAAAGCGTACTCTGGCAGCGGAATTTACCGAAAGAGCCACGTTCAGATTGCCGTTCGCAACGCTACCTGCATCAAAGGTGTATTTTTCGCCCGCTAAGCTTTCAAAGACAGCACCACGCAACCTCTGCTTGGATGCCGAAAAAAGCGCCACAGAACGCGCTCAGCCAACCCTATTCCTTCACCAACTGCCCGCGCATCGCGCCTTTCGGGAATTCGGCGGTGTGAATGTTGACATAGAACAGCGCGGGGTTGTCGGCGATCGGCTGTAGCTTGACCTTGTCGATCGCGATGCAGGCATCATTGGTCTTGCCGGTAAGGTCGAGCGTCGCCAGCGGCGGACCGTCGCTTCCCGCTGCGCCGGAATGAACGTGCGCCATCGTGGGTTTAACGCCTTTATCGGCCCATAACGAATAGCAGAAGTCGTTGGTTTCGGGATCCATCTCAACCTTGAAGCCGCCCACCGCTTTGGGATCGCCGCCTGCGGTCTCGCCTGCCCCGGTGAGCACTGCGACGAGTTTCAAAGGCGCGGCGAAGGCAACGGAGGGGGTTAACACGCAGCAAACCACTGCGCTCGCAGCCAGAATATGCGCAGATTTGCGAAAAGCTTTCATGGCAAGGTCCTTTCCTCGCCGGGCGCACGACTCGAAGGCTGCGCCCGGTCATGCGCCATCCTACACCCTCGCGCAGGCTGTGCCAGCGTGTGACGGCGCCGCGCAATGGTAGCCCCGCGTTATGGTAGCGCCCCGTAATGGTAGCATTGGGTCGTGCCCGCAAACCTTGCGCCGACTCGGAGGGCACCGGGGTTGGCCTGGGGCTTGCGAACACCCGCGCTTGATGCCTGCGCAATGCTTAAGACGCGGCTGAGGGAGCGGGTTACTGCGCTGGCAAGCATGAATAATCCCCAAGAATAATCCGGGGTTTGCCCCGCTTGGCGCGCAATCCCGCTTGACCGCGCGCGTGATATCCTGCTCGCTGCCGCCAACACCACAACAAGAGGAATGGGCGAAATGGCCGGACGGGTTTCAGGCAAGGTAGCGCTGGTCACCGGCGCGGCGCAGGGGCTTGGTGCGGCGCAGGCAGCGATGCTCGCTGCCGAGGGCGCGCGGGTGCTGCTCACCGATATCAACCATGCCGGGGCAGAGGCACAGGCCGCCGCGATCAATGCCAGGGTCGGCCCCGGAATGGCGCTTGCCGCGCGGCACGATGTCACCAGCGAGGCCGACTGGAACGCCGCACTGGCGCTCGCATCCGAGCAGTTCGGCGGTCTATCGATCCTCGTCAACAATGCCGGCATCGGGGTCAATGGCAATATTGAAACCTGCACTTTCGAGGACTGGAAGCGCTGTTTTGCGATCAACACCGATTCGGTGTTTCTGGGGTGCAAACTGGCGATGCCGCTGCTGCGCGAGGGCCAGCCGGCTTCGATCGTCAACATCTCGTCAATCGCCGGGCTGATCGCTTCGGAAATGATGCCCGCCTATAATGCCAGCAAGGCGGCGGTGTGGATGCTGACCAAATCGGTGGCGCTGCACTGCACCCGTCAGGAGCTCAACATCCGCTGTAACTCGGTTCACCCCTGCTTCGTCGATACGCCGATCCTCGATGGCTTCATCCGCCCCGGCGGCCCGCCGCGCGAGGCGGTTGTCGGCAAGCTCGCCCGCCAGATTCCCATGCAGCGCGTCGGCACACCCGATGAAATCGCTTATGGTGTGCTCTATCTGGCGAGCGATGAGAGCAGCTTCATGACCGGGGCTGAACTGAAACTCGACGGCGGCATCAGCGCGCAATAGCGCCAAGCCGCCATCGATTCCTAATCGCAATCAGCGGCAGCGCGCGTTGTTGTTGCTGCTGCTCGAAACCGCAGCGCCAACCGCCGCGCCGCCGATTGCACCAAGCACCGTACCGAGCGTCTTTGAATCGCCCGGCGCGATGATGTTGCCAACCACACCGCCGGCAACCGCGCCTACAATCAGCCCGGTCGAACCGTCCGAACGGCGGCAGTAATAGCGCCCGTTCTGCCCGCGATAGACGCGATCATCGGCAGACATCATCCTTTCGCGATAACGGCGATCATTGCGATAATAGTTATCGGCATAATAGCCGCCATACCGCGGATCGGGGTTGTTATAATCGTAGCGACCATACTGATCGTAGTAGCCGCTGTCATAATAACCCCAAGGGTCATTGGAGGAGCGCGAATTGTAATCGCTGGCACAGCCGCCGAGTGTCGTCGCGGCGGCCAGAGCAAGTAGGACGTGCTGTTTCATAACCTGGATTCCTTTGACTTTGCCGGTGCCTGGCTGGCCTATTGGCAACACATTCAACCGGATTGGCGTAAAGCAATAACGGCGCAGGCGGCGATTGGTTCCCGGCTGGTTCCCGGCGCGAAGCGGTCGCAGGACGGCGCAGTTTCCGCTGGAGGCCGATTGCGGCTGCCAATCGGCCGGTGGCACCCCGAAACACGCGATACCTTGCCTGCCGGTTGCGCATTGTATAAGCGCGCGGGCTCCGCATCCGGCGGGACTTGGGGGCACTTGAACGCTAGCAGCACCTTTGATGGCATGAGCTTCGCGCTCAGCGGGCCGATGAAGATCGCCGATCCGGCGCGCACCCCGGTGCGTGGCGATCTGGCGCACATCGCGCTTGCCGGACGCTATTTCGTGCCGCACTATGCTGTGCCTGCCACGCACAGGGTGATTGCCGGGGGCGCAACATTGCTGGCATCGAGCCGCAGCGATGCCGAAGTTCTGAGTGCACTTGCAGCCGGCAGCCGGTTCGATGTTCTGGACGTCGCCGGGGATACGGCCTGGGGCCAATGCGTTGCCAGTTCTGGCGGCGATAACGGCCTCGTCGGCTATGTGGCGATGGACAGGCTTGAGCCCGCGCCATGACCTTGCGGGTATTTGTTGACGGCGCGGCGGGAACCACCGGGCTCGAGATCATCGACCGGCTGGCCCCGCGCGCCGAATTTGACCTGATCGTGCTCGATGATGAGCAGCGCAAAAGCGCCGATGCCCGCCGCGACGCCTTTCACGCCGCCGATTTCGCCGTGCTGTGCCTGCCCGACGATGCCGCGCGCGAAGCCGTGGCGCTGGCCGAGGGCAGCAAGGTTCGCATCATCGACGCATCGTCTGCGCACCGGGTGCAGCCGGGCTGGACCTTCGGCTTTCCCGAAGTCGTGGGCGCAGGCCAAGTGACCGAGGCCGCGCGGGTGAGCAATCCGGGCTGCTATTCGACCGGCTTCATTGCCCTGATCGCCCCGCTGATCCGCCATGCGCTGCTTCCTTCGGACTGGGCCTATGTGTGCCACGCCGTCTCGGGTTATTCGGGCGGCGGCAAGGCGCTGATCGCGCGGTTCGAAGCCGAAACTGACATTGCCTACCGCGATTATGGCCTGAACCTGGGCCACAAGCACGTTCCCGAAATGCAGAAGCTGTGCGGGCTCGCGCATCCGCCGCTGTTTTCCCCGGCGGTCATCCCCGCGCATCGCGGCATGGTGGTCGAAGTGCCGCTGCACCTTGGCCTGATGCACCACGCCGCGCCGGTTGACGGTCTTCGCGATTGCCTCGGTGATTTCTATGCTGGCAGCCCGGTTGTGACCCTGCATGAGGACCAGCCGGGCGAGCTGCTGCTGCACCGCGCCGCGCGCCCCAGCGACCGGCTTGATCTCTACGTTTTCGGATCGAAAGACGGTGCCCAGGCGCGCCTTATCGCCGTGCTCGACAATCTTGGCAAAGGCGCGAGCGGGGCGGCGGTGCAGAACCTCAACCTGATGGCGGGCCTTTCCGAAACGGCGGGCCTAAACCTCGCCTGACTGCTTTTTGGGCAGCACTGCCCGCAAATTGGGCAAGCCGCAGCGCCGAAATGAGCAAATTCATGTCTCAAATGCGCCAATCCGCCGCATTTTGTTACGATTCTCCTCTTTTCGTGCGCTCCCCCATCGCCTAGGGGCATTACGGAGCCTCTGGCACGATTCTTGAATTAATTTGGTCTTGAATCGTTTTGGTGGAGGCAGTCAATCGTCCGGACCCGCTACAAAGGCGTTGTCGGCTTGATTTGCAAAGGCGTAACCCGTGAAAAAGATCGAAGCCATCATCAAGCCGTTCAAGCTCGACGAGGTCAAGGAAGCGCTGCATGAAGTCGGCGTTTCGGGCATCACCGTGACCGAGGCCAAGGGCTTCGGGCGCCAGAAGGGGCACACCGAACTCTATCGCGGCGCCGAATATGTCGTCGACTTTCTTCCCAAGGTGAAGCTCGAGGTTGTTGTGCCCGATGCGCTCGCCGAACGCACCGTTGAAGCCATCGCCGCCGCCGCGCAGACCGGCCGGATCGGCGACGGCAAGATTTTCGTGTTCGACGTCGAAAGCGCGCTGCGCATCCGCACTGGCGAGCGCGATAACGACGCAATTTAGGGCCGCAGACCCCAAAGTAGTTTCCAACGCCATCGCTTCCCCCCGCCGGGAAGATAATGACAAAGAAGGACTGAACATGAGCAAGGCAGGCGATATTCTCAAGCGGATCAAGGAAGAAGAGATCGAATGGGTCGATCTGCGTTTCACCGATCCCAAGGGCAAGTGGCAGCACCTGACGATGGTGGCTGACCGCCTGACGACCGACGAGCTCGAAGACGGCCTGATGTTTGACGGTTCCTCGATCGAAGGCTGGAAGGCGATCAACGAGAGCGACATGATCCTCAAGCCCGATCTTGATGCGGTCTATATCGATCCGTTCAGCGCCACGCCGATGATGATTCTGGTTTGCGACATCGTTGAACCATCGACCGGCGAGCTTTATTCCCGCGATCCCCGCTCCTGCGCCAAGCGCGCCGAAGCCTTCGTCAAGTCGGCAGGCTACGGCGACACGGTCTATGTCGGTCCCGAAGCCGAATTCTTCATCTTTGACGATGTGCGCTTCTATGACGGCTATGACGGCAACGGTTTCAAGATCGATGACATCGAACTGCCGACCAATTCGGATACCAAGTATGACGGCGGCAACCTGGCGCACCGTCCGCGCGCCAAGGGTGGCTATTTCCCGGTCGCGCCGATCGATTCCTGCGTCGATATCCGCGGCGAGATGGTTTCGACGATGATCGAAATGGGCCTGCCTTGCGACAAGCATCACCACGAAGTTGCCTCGGCGCAGCACGAGCTTGGCCTGACCTATGGAACGCTGGTGCAAACCGCCGACCGCATGCAGGTTTACAAGTATGTCGTGCAGCAAGTGGCGCAGGCTTACGGCAAGACGGCGACCTTCATGCCCAAACCGATCAAGACCGACAACGGTTCTGGCATGCACACCCACATTTCGATCTGGGATGGCAAGAAGCCGCTGTTCGCCGGTAACGGCTATGCCGGGCTTTCCGACATGTGCCTCTACTTCATCGGCGGCGTGATCAAGCATGCCAAGGCGCTCAATGCCTTCACCAACCCGACCACCAACAGCTACAAGCGGCTGGTTCCGGGCTATGAAGCACCGGTGCTGCTCGCCTATTCGGCGCGCAACCGCTCGGCTTCGTGCCGCATTCCTTATGGTGCCGGTGAAAAGGCCAAGCGCGTCGAATTCCGCTTTCCTGATGCGATGGCCAACCCCTACCTGTGCTATGCCGCGCTGCTGATGGCGGGGCTCGACGGGATCAAGAACAAGCTCCACCCGGGCGAAGCGATGGACAAGAACCTGTATGACCTGCCGCCGCGCGAACTGAAGAAGGTGCCGACGGTTTGTGGTTCACTGCGCGAGGCGCTCGATTCGCTGGCCAAGGATCATGCCTTCCTGCTCGAAGGCGGCGTCTTCACCAAAGACCAGATCGAAGCCTATATGGAAGTCAAATGGCCCGAAGTAATGCGCTGGGAAACCACGCCTTCGGCTGTTGAATTCGATATGTATTACAGCTGGTAAGCACTGCCGGGGACAGTCTATTGACTGCCCCTGATCAGACCTTGCGAACAAAAAAAGGGGCGTCCGGGTAACCGGGTGCCCTTTTTTGTCTCAGGTGAAAGGTGGTGCTGATAGGTGTGCCCCCGCAAAAACCGCTTTCCTACACACTGGCGATTCGCTTATCGCGCGAATCGTCCGTTGTGCTGCAGCGCTTTCGGATGGACCTTCCCCCGGTCTGTGCCACCCGGCGCAGAGGCGGGGGAGATGACTGGCGCGGGCGTCCCGGTGTTAAAAGCCGAACGTTCGCAGAAGGGCATCGTCACCATGTGCGGTTCCTCCTCCGTCGCGTTACGCTGGCGGAGGGACTCTCAGCCGGTGGCAAAATCTCGACGCACACTTTCCTACCCCCCACTACCAAAAAGCGTCGTCGAGTCCGGGCACAAAACGCGG
>JANLOZ010000176.1:0-5379 GCA_031366845.1 Novosphingobium sp.
TCGCCGGAAAATGATTGACTGCACCCGGCAGCCCTGCCGCGAAGTGCGCCAGTGCCAGCAATCCATTGAGCGACATGCCCGCCAGCCACCATGCTGGCCTGCCGAGCCCCACCGAATCGAGCAAAAACCCAAGCCCGATCAACGGCATCGTCACCAGCTCAGTGAGCGGAATGGCGATGACATTGGCAATCGCGCCGTAGACCCCGGTTCGGTGAAAATGATAAAGCGCGATGGGGATCAGCGCCGCCTCGATCACCACCCCGGTGATCAGCAGCATCGCTGCATTGCGCGCGCCGCGTTGCCACCAGTGATCCTCACGCGGGCCCGCAAAAGCGCGCATCGGTGCCGATCCGTGCAGCGCAACGATGGCGATGACTGAGGCAAAGCTCATCTGGAAGCCCGGCCCGACCACGGCTTCAGGCCAGATCAGCATGACAACGAAGGCCGCCACGGCAATCAGCCGCAGGCTCAACGCCTCTCGCCCGATCACCAGGGCCACGAGGATCAGCAGCGCGCCAACACAGCTGCGCACCGTCGGCACCTGAGCGCCGGTAAGCAAGGTGTAGGCAATCGCCGAGAATGCGCCGGCTCCGGCGGCGACCAGCGGCAGCCGCACCCGCAGCACCAGCCACGGCCACAGCGCCAGCAGCCGCATCGCCAGAAAATAGGTGATGGCAATCACCGCGCTGACGTGCAGACCGCTCACCGATAGCAGGTGGGTAAGCCCCGCATCGCGCATCGCATCTTCATCACCTTTGGCGATCCCTCCGCGATCTCCGCTGGCGAATGCTGCGGCAATCCCGCCCGCTGAACCCGGAACATTGGCGCGGACATGGTTAGAAATGCGGCGCTGCAGCCGCGCGAGCCAATCATCGCTGGGTTTGCCGGGCGTGATTACCTCGACCGGCGCAAGCGCTGACCCCGTCGCCGCCAATCCCTGAAACCACGCGGCGCGAGAGAAATCATAGGCGCCCGGCAGCATCGGCGGCGCGGGCGGGACCAGCCTGGTCTTGAACCGCACCAGCGCGCCTTCCTGCGCCTCGGCCGCGTCGCGTTCCAGCGGCACGTTGATCCGCACACGGATTGGCCGCCCGGTTTCGGGTTCAAGTGTCGCGAGTGTCAGCCGCACGCGGTCTTCGGCAGGTTCCTCCTCGCGCAGCATCACCCGGCCTTCGATCTGTCCGACCCAAGGCGCGGCAATCGCCGGCATTCCTTGCAGCGCAGACTTGGTCCAGACCGTTGCGCAACCTGCCGCCGCGAGTAGCGCCATCGCCACAAGTGATTGCCGCAAATAGGGAAGTGTCCCATCCTCGCGGAGCAAAACTGCTGCGCCGGTGGCCACTGCCAGCATGGCCGCGAGGAACGCCGACCACTGGTAGGCATTGGCCAACGAAACCCACGATGCGATCCCGATCGCGAATGCCACCGAAAGCCACGGCGCACGGTCAAACCCGGCATGGTCAAGAAAATGCTCGACCCGCAGAAGCAAGCTGGACAAGTGAGTTGCAACGCGCCATCTAAATTGCTGCAATGCAGCGCGATCCGGGGAAGCCCCCGGCGAATCGCCCGGCATCGGCGCAAGAACAGGCTGGCCTTCCACAGGCCGCATAGGACAGGAAGCACGGCTCGATGGCAAGCGGCGGCGGAGATGGCAGGCGACCGGTTGATGGCCGCGCGGTTGTTACGCGTTTTGCCCCTTCCCCCACCGGCTATCTGCACATCGGCGGCGCACGCACCGCGCTGTTCAACTGGCTCTTTGCACGGCATCACGGCGGCAAATATCTTCTGCGGATAGAAGATACTGACCGGGCGCGCTCGACCGAACCCGCCATCGCAGCGATTTTCGATGGGCTGAACTGGCTGGGCCTTGGCGGCGACGAAGCGCCGGTGTTCCAGTTCGCCCGTTCGGATCGCCACGCCGAAGTCGCAGGCGCGCTGCTCGCCAGCGGCAATGCCTATCGCTGCTATCTGACCAGCGAAGAACTTGCCGCACGGCGCGAACTGGCACAGGCCGAGCGCCGTCCCTTCCGCATTGTCAGCGAATGGCGTGATGCTGATGCTGCCAGTTGGCCCGCCGATCTGCCCTATGTGGTGCGGATCAAGGCTCCGCGTGAGGGCGAAACATCGATCGACGATCAGGTGCAGGGACCGGTCACTGTTGCCAATGCCGAGCTCGACGATTTCGTCCTGCTGCGCGGTGATGGCACGCCCACCTATATGCTGGCGGTGGTGGTCGATGATCACGACATGGGCGTGACCCACGTGATCCGCGGCGATGATCACCTCAACAATGCCTTTCGCCAGCTGGTGATCATCGGCGCGATGGGATGGCCGGTGCCGGTCTATGCTCATGTTCCGCTGATCCACGGATCAGACGGCGCGAAGCTGTCAAAACGCCACGGTGCGCTCGGCGTTGATGCCTATCGCGATGAAATGGGCGTGCTGCCCGAAGCGCTGTTCAATTACCTGCTGCGGCTCGGCTGGGGGCATGGCGACGAAGAATTTATCAGCGCAGAGCGGGCGGTGGCATGGTTCGATATCGACGATGTTGGCACCAGCCCCTCACGCTTTGACCTCGCCAAATTGCAGAACATAAACGGCCATTATCTGCGCGAGGCCGATGATGCCCGGCTGGCTGGGCTGGTTGCCGCGCGGATGACCGGGCCGGTTGATCTGCCCTTGCTCACCCGCGCCATGCCCGTGCTTAAAGTTCGGGCAAAGGATTTGAACGAACTTGCTGCAGGTGCTCATTTTCTGTTCGCACAGCGGCCGCTTGCTCTCGACGAAAAGGCTGAAAGCCTGCTCACCGCCGATGCCCGCAAATTGCTGGTCAAGATTGCCCATGCTTTGGGCAATGATGCGGACTGGACAAGTGAAACGCTCGAAGTCAGGGTGAAGGCGCTGGCTGAGCAATGGGAGCTGGGCCTTGGCAAACTGGCGCAGCCGCTGCGCGCCGCTTTGACCGGACAGGCTACAAGCCCCGGAATTTTTGACGTTCTGGTTTTACTGGGCCGGGAAGAAAGTCTTGCCCGCATTTCCGCGCAGGCGAATGCCCCGGAACAGGTATGATTGAGGAGAAAACAGGTGGGTGAACAAGTAAAACTGAGCCGGGGCGACAGCGAGCACAATTATCCGGTGCTCGGTGGCACTGTCGGCCCGGATGTCATTGATATCCGCAAGCTTTATGCCGAGACAGGGATGTTCACTTTCGATCCGGGATTCACATCGACCGCGGCCTGCGAATCAGCGCTGACCTATATCGATGGCGATGAAGGGGTGCTGCTGCACCGGGGCTATCCGATCGGGCAACTGGCGGAAGAATCAAGCTTCATGGAGGTTTGCTATCTGCTGCTCAACGGCGAACTGCCGAGCAAGAAGGCGCTCGCCACTTTTTCGACCACGATTACCCGCCACACGATGGTCCACGAGCAGCTGCGCCAGTTCTATCAGGGCTTCCGCCGCGATGCCCATCCGATGGCGATCATGTGCGGGGTGGTGGGCGCGCTTTCGGCATTCTACCATGATTCGACAGACATCGCCGACCCCGAGCAGCGCCGGATCAGCGCGCACCGTCTGATCGCCAAGATGCCGACGATTGCGGCGATGGCGTTCAAGTATTCGGTCGGCCAGCCCTTCATGCACCCCGATAACTCGCTGAGTTACACCGGCAACTTCCTGCGCATGACCTTCGGTGTGCCGGCTGAGGACTATGAGGTGAACCCGGTGGTGGAAAAGGCGCTCGACCGGATTTTCATCCTTCATGCCGATCACGAGCAGAACGCCTCGACCTCAACCGTCCGGCTCGCCGGATCGTCGGGCGCCAATCCGTTTGCCTGCATCGCTGCGGGCATTGCCTGCCTTTGGGGCCCGGCGCACGGCGGCGCAAATGAGGCGGCGCTCAACATGTTGCGGGAAATCGGCACGCCCGACAAAATCCCGCACTACATCGCCCGCGCCAAGGACAAGGACGATCCTTTCCGCCTGATGGGTTTTGGCCACCGCGTTTACAAAAACTACGATCCGCGCGCGACGGTGATGCAGAAGACCGTGCGCGAGGTGTTCGCCGCGCTCAAGGTCAACGATCCGGTGTTCGATGTTGCCTTGCAGCTCGAGGAAATGGCTCTCAACGATCCCTACTTCATTGACAAAAAGCTGTTCCCGAATGTGGATTTCTACTCAGGAGTTATCCTTTCTGCCATTGGCTTCCCGACGACAATGTTTACCGTGCTGTTTGCGCTGGCCCGCACCGTTGGCTGGGTTGCGCAGTGGAATGAGATGATTTCTGATCCTGGCCAGAAAATCGGCCGCCCGCGCCAGCTTTACACTGGCCCAATCGCACGTGATTACGTTCCGATAACGAAGAGACAGGGGTGATTTATGGCTGGATTGCGTACACTTTTGCTAATCGTTGGTGCCGTGGTTTTCATCATGGGCTGCTTTTTCGCGCTTCAGGGCGCAGGCTTTATCATGTGGCCGTCGAACAGCATCATGCTGGCTGACCGCCATTGGGTAACCAACGGGCTGATTATTGCGCTGGCCGGGGCGGCAATCCACTTGTTTGCCCGGCGCATCTGACCGCGCCTTTACCCTTCTGATGGCGGAACGGGCACGCTGAGGACAAAGCGTGCCCCCTGCCCCGGTGCGCTTTCAACGGTGAGATCACCGCCCATCGCGCGCGCGAGACGGCGGGAAATATACAGCCCCAGCCCCGAACCGCCATCGCCGCTGCGCCCCAGCCGTTCGAACTTTTCAAACACTTTGGTCTGCTGGTCAGCAGCGATTCCCGGCCCCTGATCGGCAACGATCACCTGCGCCATGTCGCCTTCCTGTGACAACCGGATCCACACCTGCGAATTTGCTGGCGAATAACGGATGGCATTGCCAAGCAAGTTGAGCAGAACCTGCAGAACCCGGCGGAATTCGGCAATCGCCGGCAGCACTTCGCCCGCGCGCGGCGCATCGACGATGATCCCCTGTTCGCGTGCACGCACGCCCAGAATGCCGGCGGCCCGCCGCGCCACATCGGCAAGATCAATCCTGTCCGGCGCGGTGGAGAAATCGTCCGATTCCACCACCTCAAGGTCGGCAAGATCGTCGATCAGCGCCAGCAAATGCTGGCCGGCGGCGGCGATATCGGCGGCGTAATTGCTGTATTCCTCGGCCAGAGGCCCGGCCATACGGGTGCGGATCGTCTCCGCATTGGCGATAATCCGGGCAATCGGCTGGCGGAGCACCGGCGCAACGTCGCGTCCGATCAGTCTTGAATCGCCGCGTGGACCAGCATCCGTTGGTTCAGGCAAAGTGGGCAGCGGGGTATCCGACGTGAGGTAAAGGTCGAAACCTCCAGGCGCGTCCCCCTTGCCAGCCTGCGGGACCCCA
>JANLOZ010000184.1:0-2233 GCA_031366845.1 Novosphingobium sp.
TGGGCCGTGATCAGCGCGTCCGTCATGTCGGCCGGGTGGCTGGTGGTATAGCGAATACGCTCAAGCGCCGGAAACTCCGCCAGTTCGCGGATCAGGCCATCGAGGCCTACCGCACGTCCGCTGCTATCTTCGCCGCTCCAGGCATTCACATTCTGCCCGAGCAGCGTGATCTCCAGCGCGCCCGCATCCACCAGCCGCTGCGCCTCGGCGATCAGATCGACGAAGGGCCGCGATACTTCGCTCCCCCGCGTATAGGGCACCACGCAATAGGTGCAGAACTTGTCGCAGCCCTCCTGCACGGTGAGGAAGGCCGAAGCGCCAACCTTGCGTCGTGCGGGCAGCATATCGAACTTGGTCTGGGCCGGCATGTCGGTATCGACAGCGCGGCGGCCCGCCACTGCCTCATCAATCATCGCCGGCAGCCGGTGATAGGCCTGCGGGCCAACGACCATACCCACCGATGGCGCCCGGCGCATGATTTCCTCGCCCTCGGCCTGGGCAACGCATCCGGCGACTGCGATCAGCGGGGTCGATCCATCATCGCGCCGCAGCCGTCCGATATCCGAATAGACCCGGTCCACCGCCTTTTCGCGAATGTGGCAGGTGTTGAGCACCACCAGATCAGCATCCTCGCCCTCGGCAGCAGCGGCAATCCCCTGCGCGTCCAGCAATTCGGCCATCCGCTCGCCATCATAGACGTTCATCTGGCAGCCGAAGCTTTTGACCCGGTAGGTCTTGGGGGGCGCGGTAACCTGCATGGGCGCTGCCCCTAGGCGAGTTTGATCGAGGCGGGAAGGGTTCTCTCGCCTGACCAAACAGGCTAACCCGCGCAGCATGAGCGAAACCTATGATGCCATAGTCCTCGGCGCGGGCGCTGCGGGAATGATGGCCGCGGCCACGGCGGGCCAGCGCGGGCGGCGGGTGCTGCTGATCGATCACGCTGATCAGCCGGGCAAGAAGATCCTGATTTCGGGCGGCGGGCGCTGCAATTTCACCAATCTGCACACCGCGCCAGACCGCTACCTGTCGCAAAACCCGCATTTCGCCAAGTCGGCGCTCAGCCGCTACACAGCGGCGGATTTTGTCGCGCTGGTGGATGCCTATGGCATCGCCAGGCATGAAAAGACGCTCGGGCAATTGTTCTGCGATGGCTCGGCGAGGGCTATCGTCGCGATGATGGTGGAGGAATGCGCCAAGGGCGGGGTCACGCTGCATTGCGGCGATCCGGTGCGCGATGTTACCCATGCTGCGGGGGAGTTCCGCGTGACCTACGGCGCGCAAACTGCCCAGGCCCCCGCGTTGGTAATCGCCACCGGGGGGCCATCGATCCCCAAAATGGGTGCGAGCGGCTTCGCCTATGATCTCGCGCGCCAGTTCGGGCTCAAAGTGATCGAGCCGCGCCCGGCGCTGGTGCCGCTGACGCTGGGCGGCGATGAAGTGCTGTTCCGCGACCTTTCGGGGGTCGCGGCGGAGGTGGTGGTGCGCTGCGGCAAGACCAGCTTCCGCGAGGCGGCGCTGTTCACCCACCGCGGGCTTTCCGGCCCGGCGATTCTGCAAATCAGCTCCTATTGGCGCAAGGGCGACGGGCTCGGGATCGATTTCATCCCCGGCCGCGCGCCAGGCTGGCTGCGCGCGGCCAAAGCTGCGCGCCCGCGCACCAGCCTTGCCAAATTGATCGGCGAGGCTCTGCCCGAACGGCTGGCGCTGACACTGTGCGAACAACTGATGCTGGGTGGAGAACTCGGCGCGCTCACCGACAAGACGCTAACCATTGCCGAAGCGCGCCTCGCCGACTGGCGCTTCACCCCCACCGGCAGCGAAGGCTTCGCCAAGGCCGAAGTCACCCTCGGTGGCATCAGCACCGCCGAGCTGTCGTCCAGAACCATGGAAGCCAGGCGCATGCCGGGGCTTTATGCGATCGGCGAGGCGGTGGACGTGACCGGCTGGCTCGGCGGCTATAACTTCCAATGGGCCTGGGCGAGCGGCTGGGCCGCCGGGCAGGAAATCTAGAGCGTGATGATTTTAGCATGAATCAAAGGCGCTTGCCATTAAATAGGGCCATTAAATAGGGACAGTCCCTATTTGATGTAATCAAGCTATGCAGCCATACTGAACGACGGGCAGGCATTAAATAGGGACTGTCCCTATTTAATGCCCTCCGCGCCGATTTGGCCTGAAATCATCACGCTCTAACGTGCTATTTTTCCGATTTTCATCGGAACGGCACCAGCCC
>JANLOZ010000201.1:0-11967 GCA_031366845.1 Novosphingobium sp.
CGCTGCTGCCGCATTTGCGAAGCGTATTCGAGCTGAGTTACCTGCAAACCACGCTGATCGAATCGACCTGGTTCATCGGCTACCTCGTTGCCTCGCTGCCCGCCGCCAAACTGATCGAGCGGATCGGCTATCAGAAGGCGCTGGTTATCGGGCTGGCGGTGATGACGGTGGGCTCGCTCGGCATGGTGCTCGCCGCGTGGCTGCCATCCTATGCGGTTACACTCATTGCGCTGTTCAGCGTGTCATGCGGGATCGCGCTGCTGCAAGTTGCGGCGAACCCTTATGTCGCGGTGATCGGCCCGGCTGCGACATCGGAATCGCGGCTCACACTGGTGCAGGCGTTCAACACCACCGGGGACGTGCTGGCGATTGTCTTTGGCCGTTACCTGATCCTGGCGCGCACAACATCGGGCACTTCGGCCGACGGCGCGCAGCTGAGCTATGCCCAGCGCATGGCCGATGCGCAGGCCACCGAACTGCCCTATCTGATCGTCGCGGGCGTGCTCGCCGTGCTGGCGGTGGTGATTGCCCGCGCGCATCTGCCCGCACTCGGCGCAGCCACCCAGCGCGCCAATGCCGAGCAGCGCAAAACCATGTCGCTGTTCAGCCACCGCAACCTGATCTTCGGCTGCTTTGCCATTTTCCTTTATGTGCTGGCAGAAATCGGCGTCGGCAATCTGTTCATCAACTTCGCATCGCAGCCGACCGTCGCCAATATCACCCATGAACAGGCCGCCTATTACCTGATGTATGTCTGGGGCGGGATGATGGTCGGGCGCTTTGCCGGGGCATGGATCATGACGCGTTTTGCGCCCGAAAAGGTGCTGGCGGTATTCGGACTTGGCGCGCTTATCTCGGCCCTCGTCGCCACCTTTGTTCCCGGGCCGACCGCGATGTATGCGCTGATTGCCGTGGGTCTGTTCCATTCGATCATGTTCCCGACGATCTTTGCCCTGGCAATTCGCGGGCTTGGACCGCTGACTGAGGAAGGCTCCGGCCTGCTGATCATGTCGATTGCCGGCGGTGCGCTGGTGTTCATTCAGGGCTGGGTTGCAGACAACCACGGGATCCAGACCGCCTTCATCGTCACCGCCGCCTGCGAGCTCTATATTCTGTGGTACGCGCTGTGGGGCTGCAAACCGACCATTGCTCTGCCACCCGAAGTGGTCGAATGATCCCCAAGGTCACAGCCGTCTGGGAAGCCCAATGCCTGCTCGGCGAAGGGCCGGTGTGGCTGCCGCGCGAGCAGCAGGTGCGCTTTGTCGATATCAAGGCGGGGCGCGTGCATGGATTCAGTCCGGCGAGCGGCGATCTGCTGGTGGTGCAGACCGGCGGCGAACCCAGCTTTTTGCTTGCCGCAGCCGATGGCGGGCAGATTGTCGGTTCGCGCAATTGCCTGATGCGCTTTGATCCCGATGCCGGATTTGGCGAAGTGCTGGCGACTATCCCCGAGCCCCCCGGCAACCGCACCAACGATGCCACGGTCGATGATGCGGGCCGCCTGTGGTTTGGCACAATGGATGACAGCCAGGCTGAGCCCAGAGGCGCGGTGTGGTGCCTCGACAAGGGCCAGCTTCACCGCGCCGGGCCAACGGCGGTGGTGACAAACGGCCCCGCAGTGTCGATCGGCAACCGCACCCTCTACCACGTCGATTCAGGCGCACGGACGATCTGGCGGTTTGCCCTTGGCGATGCGCCGGTGCTCGAACATGGCGAGCTATTCGCTCAGCTCGGCGAAGACGAAGGCTACCCCGATGGCGTGGTGATCGACAGCGAGGACTGCCTGTGGGTGGCGCTGTGGGATGGCTGGGCTCTGCGGCGCTATGCGCCCGATGGCCGCCTGTTGCTCGACATACCCCTGCCGTGTGCGCGCCCTACCAAAGTGGCGTTCGGCGGGGCCGACCTCAAAACCGCCTTTGTCACCAGCGCGCGCATCGGGCTTAGCCAGGCGCAATTGGCCGATCAGCCGCTCGCCGGAAGCCTGTTCGCGTTTGATGCTCCCGTCGCGGGACGTGTGCTGCCAGAAGTGTTATTGGCCTGAGCCATGACCATCGATGAAATCCTCGCCACCGGTGCCCCGCCGCTCGTCGCCATCCTGCGCGGGCTGACACCTGCTGATGCCCGCGGCGTGGGAGCGGCGCTGATCGAGGCGGGGATCAGGATCATCGAAGTACCGCTCAATTCGCCCGATCCATTTGACAGTATTGCGCTGCTGCAGCGCGAATTCGGCGCGCAAGCGCTGATCGGCGCAGGCACGGTGCTCGATATTGCTGCCGTCGAGAAACTCGCTGCAACCGGCGCGACGCTGATGGTCACGCCTAACACCGTGCCGGAAAACATCGCGCGCGGGCTGGCGCTGGGGCTCGAAGTCATGCCCGGATTTCTCACGCCCACTGAAGCCTTTGCCGCCGTCACCGCAGGCGCACGGCGGATGAAACTGTTTCCTGCCGCCGTGATGGGACCGGGCCTGATCAAGGCGCTCAAGGAAGTATTGCCCGCCCGAACCGGCATCTGGGCCGTCGGCGGGGTCAATGCCGACAACCTCGGCGATTGGCTGAGCGCCGGCGCGGAGGGCGTGGCTTTCGGCACCGCGATCTACCGGCCCGGCGACAGCGCCGCAGCCGTGCGCGAAAAGGCGCAGGCACTGGTCGGCGCATGGCGTGAGTGTTATCACTCCTGAAACCGGGAGTAATAACCAGATGAACGGCGCCGAAGCCCTTATTGCCACCTTGCACAATTGCGGCGTTGAAGTCTGTTTCGCCAACCCCGGCACATCGGAAATGCAGCTTGTTGCGGCGATTGACCAGCAGCCGGGGATGCGCGCAGTGCTCGGTCTGTTTGAGGGCGTGGTGACCGGCGCGGCGGATGGCTATGGCCGGATGGCAGACAAACCGGCGGCAACGCTGCTCCACCTCGGCCCCGGCATGGGCAACGGCCTCGCCTATGTGCACAATGCCAGGCGGGCGTTCAGCCCGATGATCAATCTGGTGGGCGACCACGCGACCTATCACCTGCAATACAACGCGCCGCTGACATCGGACGTTGCGGGCGTGGCGCGGCCGATGTCAGACTGGCTGCGCGCATCGCGATCGCCGCGAGACCTGGCGCAGGCCGGGGCTGAGGCGCACGCCGCTTCGCTGGGTTGGCCCGGCCAGATCGCCACGATAATCGTCCCTGCGGACCATGCCTGGAGCGACGGCGCGGTGCCTGCCGTGCCAATCGCCCCGCCGCCAATCCCGCAGGTTCCCGCCGAAGTGATCGCCGAGGCAGCCGAAGCCTTGCGCAGATCGGATGGCCCCGCCGCGCTGTTCCTTGGCGGGCGGGCGGTGCGCGAAGACGCGCTTTACCTCGCCGGGCAGATCGCTGGCAAAACCGGCGCGCGGATATTCAGCGAGACATTCTCTGCCCGGCTGCAACGCGGCGCGGGGCGGGTCACGACCGAACGCCTGGCCTATCCGGGCGAGATCGCGGCCGAAATGCTCAAGGATCTCAAGACCATCGTATTCTGCGGATGCGAGCCGCCGGTTTCGTTCTTCGCCTATCCCGGAAAACCGAGCTGGCTATCGCCTGAAGGTGCGCGTTTGGTGCGGCTGGCATCGGCGCGTGAGGACGGGCAGTCTGCGCTGGCGGCGCTGGCTTCGGCGCTCGGTGCCGATGATGCCAAGCCTGCGCTCCAGCCCGCATTCGTGCCGCCATGGGTCGATGGCCCGCTCGACCCGATCAAGATCGGCGCCATCCTTGCCGAGCTGATTCCTGACAATGCGATTGTATCCGAAGAAGCGGCCTCGTCGGGCCTCGCGCTTTTCCCGATGACCGCCGGTGCGCCAAAGCACGACTGGATGATGGTCACCGGCGGCGCAATCGGTCAGGGTATGCCGGTTGCGGTTGGCGCGGCGATTGCCTGCCCGGATCGCAAGGTGCTGGCGCTGCAAGCCGATGGCGGCGGCATGTACACCAATCAGGCGCTGTGGACGATGGCGCGCGAGAAGCTGAACGTCACCACGGTGATTTTCAACAATGGGGCCTATGCCATCCTGCAGATCGAGCTGGCGCGGGTGGGGGTGCAGAACCCAGGCCCCAAGGCGCTGTCGATGCTCAGCCTGCGCGATCCGGCGATTGACTGGGTGAAACTGTCCGAGGGCATGGGGGTTCCCGCCGTCCGGGCTACCACCGCTGCCGAATTCCGCGCCTGTCTGATCGACGCGCTGGCGCACAAAGGCCCGCGGCTGATCGAGGCTATTATTTAGCGATGGGCTCGCTCAACCTCGTCCCCGCCAGCTTCGCCGATTATCGCCGCCTCGCCGAACGCCGCCTGCCGCGCGCGCTGTTTGACTATGCCGATGGCGGCGCGGTGGAAGAGGTAACGCTGCGCGCAAACGTCGCCGATTTTGAGGCGCTGCGCCTGCGCCAACGCGTGCTGCGCGATGTCTCGACCATCGATACCAGCATCGATCTATTCGGCGAAAAGCTCGCCATGCCGCTCATCCTCGCGCCGGTTGGCATGGGCGGAATGTATGCCCGCCGCGCCGAGGTTCAGGCAAAGCGCGCCGCCGATGCTGCGGGTATCCCCCAGTGCCTCTCGACGCTCAGCATCTGTTCCTTGGAAGAGGTTTCCAGGGTTTCCGGCCAACCGCCGTGGTTCCAGCTTTATATGCTCAAGGATCGCGACGTGGTGAAGGCGATGCTTGAACGCGCGTGGGATCTGGGGGTGCGCACACTGTTCTTCACCGTCGACCTGAACGTCGTCGGCGCGCGCTATCGCGATGTGCGCAATGGCATGACTGGCGGCGGCGGGCTGTGGGGCAAGCTGCGATCCGGCGTGATCGACTATGCGCTGCACCCGCTCTGGCTGTGGCAGGTTGGCTTGTCGGGGCGGCCCCACGATTTTGGCAATGTCACCGCCTATGTCCCGAACACTTCGCTGAAGGACTATCGCAAATGGGTGGGCCAACAGGTCGATTCGAGCGTGACATGGAAGGACATCGAATGGTTGCGGGCCGTGTGGCAGGGCACACTGGTGCTGAAAGGCATTCTCGATCCTGAGGACGCGAAACAGGGGATTGCCGCAGGCGCTGACGGGCTGGTGGTTTCCAACCACGGCGCGCGCCAGCTTGATAGCGTGCGTTCAACCGCCGCGATGCTGCCCCGTGTGGCCGATGCCACCGGCGGGGCGAAGCCGCTGCTGGTCGATGGCGGGATTCGTTCGGGCCAGGATCTGGTCAAGGCGCTGGCGCTCGGCGCGAGCGCGGCGTTGATCGGGCGGCCATGGGTGTTTGCTGTGGCGGCGCAGGGCGAGGTGGGGTTGCGGCGTATGCTCGGGCAATATCGCGATGATATGCGTAATGCGCTGGGGCTTACCGGATATCCCAATGCCGCCGATGTCGATGGCAGGGCGCTCGATTGGGGTTGAAACGTCTTGCGCAAAATCTGAACTACCCTCGCCCAGATCAGGCGGACCAACGATGGCACATGGCACCACTACCTCCCGCGCGCCAAATTCAGCTGATCGGCCCGGTGACGCTGACTGGCCCGGTGACGCTGACTGGCCTTGCGCCAGAAAGGCGCTAGAAGGCTGCGATGCCCCGCGCGCTTAACCTGCACCCTGACCGGCTGCTCCGAATTATCCCCTGCGCCGGGGGACGCCGGTGAGCAACGACCTGCGGCTTTCGCCCGATACGTTGCGGATGTTCCCGCCGGGCGATGCCACCAGCTTCGCCTATCCCCGCGAGCATCAGGCCGCCGGGATCGTTCATTTCGGCATCGGCGCGTTCCACCGCGCGCATCAGGCGTGGTACACCGATCGCGCGATGGACGCGGGCGACCGGAACTGGTCGATCATCGGCGTGTCGCTGCGTTCAGGCGAAGTCGCGCACCAGATGGGGCTGCAAGGCGGGCTCTACACCGTAACCGAACGATCTGCCGAGGGGGCTGAAACGCGCGTGATCGGCGCGGTGCGCGATGTGCTGGTCGCGCCGTACGAGCCCGCAGAAGTGATCGCTGCGCTCGCCGATCCTGCCACCCGCATCGCCAGTTTTACCATCACCGAGAAGGGCTATTGCCGCGCGGCGGATGGCGCGCTTGATCCGGCGCTGGCCAATGATGAGAGCGTTTTCCACTATCTCGCCGCGGGCCTGCGCCGCCGCCATGACGCGCGGCTGCCGGGGCTGACACTGCTGAGCTGTGACAATCTGGCGAACAATGGCGAGCAGCTCGCAGGGCTGATGCGCGCTTATCTGCGCTTGCACGATCCGGCGCTGGTTGCGTGGTTTGAAACCCATTGCACCTGCCCATCGACAATGGTTGACCGGATCGTTCCGGCAACCACCGAGGCGGACCGGATCGAGGTTGCCGATGCGCTCGATGGTTTGCGTGATGAAGCCGCGGTGATGACCGAGCCTTTCAGCCAGTGGGTGATCGAGGACCGGTTTGCCGGGCCGCGTCCGCGCTGGGAGGCGGTGGGGGCCGAACTGGTCACCGATGTTGCGCCCTATGAAATGGCGAAGCTGCGGATGCTCAACGGCGCGCATTCGGCGCTGGCCTATATGGGGCTGCGGCGTGGCCACGCATTTGTCCATCAGGCGGTGGCTGATCCGACCTTGCGCCCGGTGATCGAGCAATTGATGCGGGTCGAGGCGCAGGAAAGCCTGAGCGCTGCGCCGGGGCAAGACCTCACCGCCTATGCCGATGCGCTGCTCGCGCGGTTCGCCAATCCGGCCTTGCAGCACCGCTTGATCCAGATCGCCATGGATGGCAGCCAGAAGGTTGCGCAGCGCTGGCTGGCAACACTGGCGCACCATCAGGCTGCGGCGCGCAAATGCCCGGCGATCCTTTCAGCGATTGGCGCCTGGCTGGCGCATACGCGCGGCGACAACGGCCCGGTTGACGATCCCCTCGCCGATCAATTTGCCGCGCTGTGGCGCGGGCATGATGCATTGGGCGTGGCGCGGGCGCTGTTTGCGCCGGGCGGGCTGATCACCAGCGGCTGGCAGCCGAGTGCGGCTGATCTGGTGGAAGTTTCTTTAACCTGAACTCAGCGCTGCTTACCCAGCCAGGCGATCAACGCCGCGCGCTGCGCCGGATCGCTCACTGCTGTCACCATGCGGGTTCCGGGAACCAAAGCGCCGGGTGCGGCGAGGTATTTGTCGAGGCTTGCAGGCGTCCATGTCAGCTTCGAAGCCTTGAGTGCAGGCGAATAGGCTTTGAACGCGCCCGCCGCCGCCTTGCGCCCGACCACGCCGCGCAGGTTGGGTGCGATCGGCCCCGAAGCGCCACCTGGGGCGACCGTGTGGCAGGCGCCGCACCGCATCTTGAACTGCGTCTCGGCGGAATCGGCCTGCGCGTGGGCAGCCGTTCCGAAGGCGCAAACCGCAAACAAGGGCAGGGTGAAAGAGCGAATGGATTTCATCATAGGTAAGCCTTGCCAGAATTGAAAATCACGTAAAAACCGATAACCTGCGCGTGCTTTCGGTTTGCTGAACTATTTGTGCCCCGGCTTCTTCTGCCGCTCAAGCTCGAGCCTTGCTTGCGCGCGGATATATTGCCGCAAGCCGTCGATCACCGGTTTGCCGAACAAGGCGTAGCGCGGCATCCCGCGCTGGATCAGCGCGCCATCGTGGACGACGCCATAGAAGGCATCGGGATCGAGCGGGATTGCACTTTCGCGCAAGTCTGGCGCGGGGCCGCCTGCGCCGATCGCCGCTTTGCCGTGGCAGGCCCCGCAGGCGAGCCACAAGTTTCTGCCCATGGTGATCGCCTTGGGATCAAGCACCTCCTTGGGGTTATCGACCACCGCGACCTTCATGGTCGGGCGCGGCAGGTCTTTCATCACGGCTTTTGCGCCGAGGGTATAGGTCACCAGACGGCGCGGCATCGCGTATTTCCAGCCGGCCAAAGCTGCCCCACCCACCGCCGCGACCGATCCGCCGTAGCCAGCCAGCACCGAGACATATTGCTTGCCGCCGCGCGACCACACTGTTGGCGCTGCGATCACGCCCATGCCAACGTAGTTTTTCCAAAGCTCAGCGCCGGTGGCGGCATTATAGGCGTGGAACCAGCCGTCCGCCGTGCCCTGAAACACCACGTCGCCTGCGGTCACCGCGGTGCCGCCGTTGAAGAAGCTCGCATGGTGCACCTGCCAGCGCGCCTTTTGCGCAACCGGATCCCAGGCCACCAGCGTGCCGGTGCCGTCACCGGGTTCAGGCTTGACATTGCCGACCACCAGACCGCTGACCTTAAGCTCATCCGCCGCCGGTTCGCCTTTGAACCAGCGCACCCCGGCCTGCATCGTCGGCACGTAAACGAGGCCGGTTTTCGGGCTGTAAGCCATCCGCATCCAGCTGTGCGCTCCCGTGCCGTTAGGATAAATCACTGACGATCCGCTTTCATAGCGGATGCCTTTGCGTTCCACCGGCCGCCCGCTGGCAATATCGATGCGCTCAGCCCAGTTCTGCTTGGCGATCTGCCCGGCGGAGATCAGCTTGCCGTCGCTGCGGTCAAGCACATAGAAAAAGCCATTCTTGGGGGCCTGCATCAGCACTTTTCGCGGTGCGCCTGCGATGTTGAGCGTCGCCAGAGTCATCTGCTGGGTGGCGTCATAGTCCCACGAATCGCGCGGGTTGACCTGATAGTGCCAGACATATTTGCCGGTGTTGGCATCAAGCGCGACGATGGAGGCGGTGTAGAGGTTGTCGCCGCCGCCGGGGCTGCGTTTTTCGGGGTCGTATTCATAGGCATTGGCGGTGCCGACATAGACCCGGCCAAGCTCGGCATCGAAGGTCATCGAATCCCACGGCCCGCCGCCGCCGCCGTTGGTCTTCCAGAACGGGCCGTTCCAGGTTTTGGCTGCGGCCTCCATCGCCGCATCGCCCTTGTTGGCTTCGGGGCTCGCAGGCACGACGTAGAACTTCCACACCATCGCCCCGCTGGTCTGGTCCCAGGCCGAAACATAACCCCGTTGGCCGAAATCTGCGCCGCCCTGGCCGATGATCACCTTGCCCTGAAATGCGCGCGGTGCGCCAGTGATCGTCTGGCCGCCCTTGGGGTTTGTGGTTTCCGCCTCCCACAGCTTTTGCCCGGTCAGCGCATCGAGCGCGAACAGGCGGCCATCGAGCGCGGCGGAGAAGATCTTGCCGTTGTCATAGGCAACACCGCGATTGGCGCCGAAACTGTAGTTCATCTTGCCGGGGTTGTGGTCCCAGACCTTGGGCTCAAACTTCCAGCGGACCGCTCCGGTGGTGCCATCAACCGCATAGACATCGCCATAGGAGCCGGTGAAATAAAGCGTGCCATCGACCACTACCGGCGCGGCGAGCAGCGAGGCTTCGCCCGGCAGTTCGAGCGACCAGGCGAGGCCGAGTTGCCGCGCATTGCCTGCGCTGATGGCATCGAGACGGCTGAACCCGGTTTCATCGCTGTCACCGTTGACGCCGTGCCAATCGGCGGCGCTGCCGATGGCGGGCGCGGGCGCGGCACCGAGTGATCCGGTGAGCAGCAGGGCGCTGAAACCCGCGCAGGCCCCTGCACAGGCCAATGCAATTCGCTTCATCGCCGCTCTCCTCGATTCAAATTTTATGATCTACATTGGATCACACAGCCGGGAGGGTCAACGGGGCAGACTACATGTAGTCCTCGGCATTGGGTGCAGGCTCGGCATTAAGCTGCGCGAGCGAGGTTGGCGCGCCTTGGCCAATCCACCACGCGAGTGCGACGGCGAGCAGGACTACCGGGATCGCGCGCCATAATGGTGCCATGCGCGGGGCTTTGACGTCTGCGGGGAAATCGCGCGATCCGGTGATCATCGGCGGCACCAGCCGGTCTTTCTTGACCACGGTGTAATAGATCATCGCGGCGATGTGCCCCAGCGAAAACACCACGATCAAGTCAAAGCCAAGGCCGTGCAAGCCGCTTAGCGTTTCTGCCGTGTCGTAGGATACGAGATAATTGAGCGGGCCGGTTACGCTGTCTTCATTTTGCGCGAAGGTGCCGAGCGTAACCTGCATCGCGAGCAAGCCGAGGAGGATGATCACGCTCCATCCGCCGGCAGCGTTGTGGCCGGCAATCGGCACATGCGTTCCGCCGCGCAATTCGCGCAAGTAGGCGATAACCACCGCCGGGCCGCGCACGAAATTGCCGAACCGCGCGGATTCGCTGCCGACAAACCCCCAGATCAGGCGAAACACCACCAGCCCCAGCATCACCAGCCCAAGCCGCTTGTGCAGAACGATATTGTGCTGCGCAGTCCACCACAGCGCCGGGATCAGCACGACAAAGCTCCAGTGGACCAGCCGCACCGGCAGATCCCACAGCGCGGTCCGCCGCAATTCAGCTGGCATCAATCTTTCGCTTTGAACTGATCGTGGCAATTCTTGCAGGCGCCGCCGACACCGGGAAATGCAGCCTTCACCGCGCCGATATCATTGGTTTTTGCCGCTTTATGCATCGCCTTGGTGCCTTCAGCCAGTTTGGCGAGGGCAAGCTTGAATTCGGCAGGTTTGGCCCAGATTGCCGGCAGGGCCTGTGTTTTCACGCCCGCTTCAGGCCCGGTGCCCTTGGGAAAAAACCCGTGAACCTTGCTGGCCGCCTTGGCCAGGGTATCGGCATTGGCCTGAATCATCGCAAAGTCGGCGCTGGGCGCTTTCATCTGATCGACGATGCCCTTGAACGATTTGCCCATCACCTTGAAATTTGCCTGCCGCGCTGCGATTGTGCTGGCGGGCGAGGCGGCAACAGCGATCACCGACGCGGCACCAAGGCCAAGCGCAATAGCAAACAGTGCAACAGATTTCCGGTTCATCGCCAATTCTCCAAAGTTTCGCCAAGTGTAACCGCTGCCTTTTAGGCGGCAAGTCTCGAATTGTAACCGGGCGATAAATTTTGCGCGCCGGGTGTCGGGGGGCTGGCGCTGGTGCGTCGGGGGCTGGCGCCGGTGCGTCGGGGGGCTGGCACCGGGTGTTGGGGGCTCCCCTATCGCGCGCAGGACTTCGATGCCGTCGCCCAATTCACCGCGTTTTCCAGCATCATCAGATAGTGCGGCTCGGTATAGGTTTCGGGCAGATGGCCGATGGCGGAATAGAACATGCGGCCTCTTCCAACGCAGCGCGTCCAGGCAATCGGATGGTCACCCATCCGCAGGTTCATTCCCATCATGCCCACCGGGTTATAGGTCGCCTCGTCGAGCACTGCGAGCACATGCGCGCCCGATGCGCGCGGGCTGGCCTTGAACGAATACCACTCATCGCGCATCCGCCATTCGCTGGGCAGACCCCTGGTGATCGGGCTTTGCGGATCATCGATCATCACCCGCGCCTCCTGGAATTGCGGGCTCATCGGATGCATCAGGAACCGCGCGCCGAGCAATGTGTCGGTGTACCAGTCCCAGAAATAGACCGGATCGCCCGCGCTGCCGTGCACACCAATGAATGCCCCGCCTTTCGCCATATAGGCCTGCAGGGCCTTGCGCTGCGACAGCGACAGCACATCGCCGCTGATATTGTTCCAGATAACGGCATCGAACTGCGCGAGCGACTTGGCGTTGAACAGGCCCCCCTTGTCACTGGCAACCAGCGTGAAGTGCTTGCGCGCCGCCATAGCGGTGAACATCGCGTGGGCCGCATTGAAACTCGGCACGTCCTTGAACCCGTTGATCTTTTCAAACAGCAGCACGTGGCGCTTGCCCTTGGGCAGATCGAACAGGGGAACATCGTTGTCATAGCGGGCGCAGCGCGCGATTCTGTCGGCCCTGGTAACGGGCAGCGCGCGCAGAGCCTTGTCGGCAGCGTCGATATCAGCCGGTTTGAGCCCGACAAAGCCGCTGGCCTCTTTGATCGTCAGGATCGCGGCGAAGGTGGGCGGGGTGGTGGCGGAGAAGAATGGCGGCAATTTGCTGAATTTGCCGGGGAAGCTCTTGTCCAGCACCGCTTTCGCTTGCGGGCTGAGCATCACATCGATCAGCGGCGCGCTTGCTGAAAA